>CAZURY010000117.1:0-6487 GCA_964623145.1 uncultured Desulfobulbus sp.
AATATTTAAAGGGAAAGACAATGCGCTGGCAATACAGAACTATAGTTTTTGAATTTCAAAAAGACGGCCTGCTTGGAGATAGATTCATTGATGACGAGGGGGTAGAAACAACCCTCAATGAGCAGGGACGTGCCGGTTGGGAACTGGTCAGCGCGACCATGATTCAGGATGGCCTGCTTACCCTGCTTAAACGGCCTGAGCAGGGACAGGAGACGGAAGTTGAGGTCGTTCGGGGTGAGGGCAGTGAATATGCTCCTTCGGTTGTATCATCAGCTTTGACCGGGCAGGAGGCGCAGACATCCGTTTCACTGCAGCAACAGGAACGTGAGCATATTCAGGCGCTTGAACGACAGCGAAAACAGACCATGGAACAACAGGAACGATGCCTGGTTGGTGAAATCAGGATTCGATAAATCTGTGATCTTACCATCTCGAGATACCAGGCTTCTTGACTGGATGCGGACTTTACGCCGTCGGCTGCATCAGAAGCCGGAACTGGCCTACCAGGAGGAACAGACCGCCTCTCTGATAGCATCAGAACTGGATAAACTCGGTATACCCTACCAGCAGGGGCTCGCCGGCGGCACTGGAATACGTGCCGAGATTATTGGTGGAAATGGTATGAATCCCTGTGTGGCTCTGCGTGCCGACATGGATGGATTGCCGATCACAGAGAAAACCGGTCTCTCCTTTTCTTCCAACCGCCCTGGTGTTATGCATGCCTGTGGTCATGACGGTCATGTGGCCATGCTGCTTGGAGCAGCCGCTCTTCTTCAGGATATGGATCTTCCCGGCAGAGTAATACTGCTCTTTCAGCCGGGTGAGGAGTCCGGTAACGGGGCGGCCGCAATGATCGAGGATCAGGTTCTGGATGGCGTGGAGATGATCTTTGCCGGTCATATCGATACACATTATCCCGTGGGCCGGATAACCATTGACGAGGGGCTCATCTGTTCTTATACCGATCCTTTTACCATTGCTATTCATGGATCCGGCGGACATGCTGCCAGACCTCATGAGGCCGTTGATGCGGTGGTGATTGCCGCCAACCTGGTTATGAACATGCAGACCCTGATTTCCAGACGGATAAATCCCTCCCATGCCGCCGTAGTGACGGTTGGACGTCTTGAGGCCGGCACCGTTCATAATGTGATTGCCGAGCATGCCGTGCTTGAGGGCACAGTGCGCAGCGCTGACCGTGGAACAAGGGAACGAATTCTTGCAGGGATGGAACGGGTGGTCAGCGGCATGATGGATATGTGCTGCGCAGAGATTCGCTTGAAATTTTTTGACGGCCTGCCTGCTGTCATTAATGATTCCTGGAGTGCCCGGATAGCGCGTACGGCTGCGTATCAGGTTGTTGGTGAGGCTGGAGTCATCTCCCAGGGCGTACCCAGTCTCGGTGGCGAGGATTTTTCCTTTTATCAAGAGCGCATTCCCGGATGTATGGTGCGTTTTGGCGCCTCCATCGATGATGATGCGGTGGGTCCTGCCCATTCCTGCCGCTTTAATTTTGATGAAAAAGCGCTTGGATATGGCGCGTCCTGGCTGGCGCAGGTTGCCCGCGCTTCACTCGCTGCCCTTAACCCGTAGGTGGAGTTGTACTCATGCAGGAAGTTGTCTTTGCCGGAAGCAAACCCTATACCCTTGGGGTTGAACTGGAATTTCAAATCCTTGATCAGCAGACCCTGGATCTTGTTCCCAAGGCTCCTGCCTTGCTCTCCAAGGTTCCATTAACCGTCTCGGACAGGGTGACTCCTGAATTTATTCGCTCGATCCTTGAAGTGCAGACCGGTGTTTGCGCATCTGTCTCCGAGGTGGCCGATGACCTTCGACATTCCATCACCCTGTTGGAGGCAATTGCCGCCGACCACAATTGTCTGCTCTATTCAGCCAGCCTGCATCCCTTTGCTGAACCTGTCGATCAGGTCCTCAGCGTTGGAGATCGGTACGAACGAATTTTAGAGGAACTTCAGCTTGTCGGGCGCCAGTTCATTTCCCAGGGGTTGCATGTTCATGTAGGCATCCCTGACCGGGAAGCGGCCATAGCTGTCTGTGATGTTTTACAGATCTATTTGCCGCTTTTACTGGGTTTAAGCTGTTCTTCCCCCTATTTTCGCGGTGAAGATACCGGTCTGTGTTCCTACAGAACCAAGCTCTTTGAGGCGCTGCCCCTTGCCGGTATTGCCGGGTATCTCGGATCCTGGCAGGCATATTTAGATGAGATTGATTTGTTGCGTCGAACCGGCGTAATCAGGGAAACAAAGGATCTGTGGTGGGACATTCGCCCAAGTCCGGGGTTTGGCACCGTCGAAATCCGAATCTGCGATCTGCCGGCCAGGTTTATTGAAGTTCTGGGGCTTACCTCCATTATGCAGGCCTTTGCTGCTGCTGTTGTCGAGGGAATGGTTATGCCGCTGCCGGTGAGTCCACAACTTCTCTGTGCCAATAAATGGCAGGCTGCCCGACATGGTCTTGATGGCCGGTTTTATGATCCCCTTGGCCTGTTGCCGACGGAGACCCAGTCGGTACGGCAGGCGGTTTATGAGCTTCTACAGTTGCTGCAGCCGTTTTTTAAGCGATTTGACAACAGAGGTCTTGAGTCCATCCATGGGTTGCTCGCGGGAGATATCAGCGCCGAAAGACAGCGGCGGTTGATGAAAGACCACGGCAGTTTTACAACCATGATAACCAATCTACAAAGTATGTATTGGAATGACACACTATAAACGATCCATCGCAGCAACAGGGCACCATCTTGTCAGCGCTGCGGCCGCCGAAATTCTACAGGCCGATGGCAATGCCTTTGATGCAGCCGTTGCAGCCGGATTTGCAGGCGCAGTTGCCGAACAGACCCTGACCAGCCTGGGCGGAGGGGGATTTCTTCTTGCCAGAACGGCAACCACATCACAACCAGGCCGGGAGATATTCTTTGATTTCTTTGTCGATACCCCGGGCCTTGGAAGACAAACAGTCGACCAGCCTCATTTTTTCCCTGTCAGTGTGGATTTTGGTGGCTCAAAGCAGGAGTTTAATATTGGCCTTGGTTCTGTCGCTGTTCCCGGCATACTCAAAGGGCTTTTGCATGTTCATTCCCGACTTGGCCGAATGCCTCTTGCCGATGTTCTGCAACCGGCAATCGGCCTTGCCAGGGGTCATGAACTCAATGAATTTCAAGCCGGTTTCCTCCATTTGTTGCATCCAATAATGACGATGACCGAGTACGGCCGTAATCTGTATGAACCTGGTGGACGCTATATGCAGGCTCATGATACCCTGGCCAACCCTGATATGGTTGCCTTTCTGCAACAATTACCATCAGATTTCGGTGATAGTTTTTATAAGGGGGATATTGCCCGTACAATCGATCAGGACATGCGTAGCGGAGGAGGGTTACTGACCTTTGATGATCTCGCCGGCTATAAGGTTGTTGAGCGAAAGCCGCTTCGGGCAGCATTTCGTGGACGCACTCTGCTTACAGGTCCGCCGCCTTCCATGGGCGGTTCCTTGATTGCCCTCTCTCTCGCCCTGCTTGAGAAGATGGAAGCGCCGCCCGAATGGGGCAGTAGTGAACACATGCTTCGGACAACAGCCCTTATGCAGGAAGTTGAATTACTGCGCGATCAAGGTGTCTGCAGCCCTGAATCTCTGAGGGCCTATCTTGCCGGGGATGCAATAATTGAATCAACTGAGCATATTCGACTGTTTTCCCGGGGAACAACCCACATAAGTATTGGTGACAAAGATGGCAATGTCGCATCCATGACCTGTTCCAATGGCGAGGGATCCGGTTATTTTGCCCCGGGAACCGGGATTATGCTGAATAATATGATGGGTGAAGATGATCTGCATCCGGATGGATTCCACTGCTCGCCTGCCGGTGAACGGGTCGGGTCCATGATGTCTCCTTCCCTGTTGCTTAAAGGGGACGAGGTCGAATTGGTGATCGGTAGTGGTGGATCCAAGCGTATTCGTACCGCCATTACCCAGGTTTTGAGCCAGATTATCGATCATGGCAGGCCGCATAAAACAGCGGTTGAAAGTCCTCGCATGCACTGGGATGGAGAATGTTTGCAGCTTGAACCGGGTTTTGCCGATGAATCTCTTGCCGCGGTCGGCGACAAGGTCGCAATCAATGTGTGGCAGGAGCAGTCCATGTATTTCGGCGGTGTACATATTGTTGTGCCTGGAAAAATCGGCGTCGGAGATCCCCGACGCGGTGGATCGGTTGCAGTGGTGGATGCGCGGCCATGAGCAGTTATATTTTTAAAAGGCTGCTTTTGATGGTTCCAACCCTGTTTGGTGTGATGCTCATCACCTTCACCGTCACCCAGTTTGTCCCTGGAGGACCGGTGGAACGAATGATGAGTCAGCTTGAAGGGCAGGCCGGTGGTGAAGCATCAACCGGCGGCGGTACCGGATTGTATCGGGGCAATAAGGGCCTGGATCAGGAGCGTATTGAACAGTTGAAAAAGCTTTATGGCTTTGATAAGCCGCCGTTGACCCGATTTGTCTCCATGATGTCGTCCTATCTGGTCCTTGATTTCGGTGAATCCTATTACCATCATAAAAGTGTCGCCGAGCTTGTCATTTCAAAACTTCCGGTTTCCATGTCCCTTGGCCTCTGGACTTTTCTTATTGTTTATTCGGTCTGTATTCCCCTTGGCATAACCAAAGCTGTCCGCGATGGTTCACGATTTGACATGATGACCTCGACCGTCATCCTGGTTGGTTATGCCATTCCCGGTTTTGTCCTTGGCATTGTGTTGATCGTTTTATTCGGTGGGGGGACATTCTGGCATATTTTTCCCTTGCGGGGATTGGTTTCCGATAACTGGGCGCAACTGGACTGGCTGCACAAAATTCTTGATTATCTCTGGCACATGGTTTTACCCATCACCGCTTCCTCCGTCGGCAGCCTGGCTGTGATGACCCTGCTGACAAAAAATTCCTTTCTTGAAGAAATTCGCAAGCAATATGTGATGACCGCACGAGCCAAGGGGTTATCGGAAAAGCAGGTATTGTATAAGCATGTCTTCCGCAATGCCATTATTCCGATCATTACCGGCTTTCCCGGATCGTTTATCACCGCGTTTTTTACCGGCAGCCTGCTCATTGAAACAATTTTTTCCCTTGACGGCATGGGGCTGCTTGCCTATCAGTCAGTGCTAAATCGTGACTATCCGGTTGTCCTGGGCACACTGTATTTTTTTACTATCATCGGTCTTGTCTCCCGTCTTCTTTCAGATCTCAGTTATGTGCTGGTTGATCCGCGCATCAGCTTTGAACGTGTTCAGGAATAGGTACGATGGCCATCATCAACAGACAGCAGGATACCTTGGCACGCAGGCGTTGGCGGGCCTTCAAAAAAAACAGGCGTGGCTACTATTCCCTGATTATTTTTTTGCTCCTTTTTGGCACCAGTCTCTTTGCCGAGGTGTTGAGTAACGATAAGCCGCTTCTGGTGGAGTATCAGGGACAGTTTTATTTTCCTTTGCTCAAAAGCTATCCTGAAACCATCTTTGGGGGAGATTTTGAGACGGAGGCCGATTATCGGGATCCCTATATACTTAAACGGTTGACGACCAAGGGTAACAGGGTTTTTTTTCCGCCAAATCCACACAGCTACAACTCGATAAACCTGAGCCTGGATCAGCCGGTGCCCTCACCACCAACAAAGGACAACCTGCTGGGCACAGATGATCGGGGAAGAGATGTGCTTGCCCGCCTGATATACGGTTTTCGTCTGTCGGTACTCTTTGGTTTTGCCCTTACCGCAGTGGGAACGGTGCTTGGTATTATTGCCGGTGGCGTCCAGGGCTATTTCGGGGGCAGGATTGATCTGTTTTTTCAACGTTTCATCGAAATATGGAGCGCCATGCCCGAACTTTATCTGCTGATTATCTTTGCCTCAATTTTTAAACCAAGCCTGTTACTGCTCCTGGTATTACTTTCTCTGTTTGGCTGGATGGGGTTGTCTGACTATGTCCGGGCTGAATTTCTCAAGGGAAGAAACATGGAATATGTCAAGGCTGCAAGAGCTCTGGGGGTCGGCAATTTGACCATTATGTATCGTCATTTGCTGCCCAATGGAATGACACCGGTTATTACTTTTCTGCCCTTTCGAATGTCCGGAGCGATTCTGGCGCTGACCAGCCTTGATTTCCTCGGTCTTGGGGTACCGCCTTCAACGCCAAGTCTCGGGGAACTGCTGGCCCAGGGCAAGGCGAACATCGACGCCTGGTGGTTATCTCTTTCCACCTTTTTTGTGCTGGTCGGTATGCTGGTGTTGTTGATTTTTATTGGTGAGGCTTTGCGGGAATCATATGATCCACGCAGATAACAACCATCGGATCATCTGAAAAACAGCCTGTAAATAAAAAAAGGAACAGACTTGGTCTGTTCCTTTTTTGTGAAATATGCGGGGTAAAGATTGATGGCGTCGTAAAAACTTCGATCTACTGCGTCGTGTGTCCTGTGGCGATTC
>CAZURY010000118.1:0-6473 GCA_964623145.1 uncultured Desulfobulbus sp.
GAGGTTAACCGCGACCGGCGGAACAACATCGAGGATAATTTCAAGGCTGTGGAAAATATCCGCACCCGTGATTTCCTGGAACAGACCATTCCCATCCGGGCCTCGATTAAGGAGGCCATTGATATTTTTTATATCGTTAATGCCAGCGGGGTAAATCTGAGCGATGCGGAGCTGGCCCTGGCCCAGATCTCCGGCTACTGGCCTAAGGCCAGGGAGCTGTTTAAAGAGAAACTGTTTGCTCTGGAAAAAGAGGGCTTTGTTTTCAAGCTGGATTTTATCGTGTATGTCCTCCTCGGGGTGCTGCATCATGGCGGCTCTGATATGTCCAAAATCCACCATGAAGCCAACAAGGACAAACTGATTGCTGCCTGGGGTCTGCTGGAGACTTACATCCTTGACTATGTGATGAACATTCTCCGGCAGCATATGTATGTGGACCATACCAAGGAGATCAACTCGATTTATGCCCTGATTCCGGTGATTGTGTATGTCTTTACCAAGGGCAAGGAACCTTTGACCCAGGAGGAGATTAAGAAGATCAAAAAATGGTTCTATTACTCCCAGCTCCGGCAGCGGTATATCAGCCAGTTGCCGCAAAAGCTCGATAAGGACATATCCATTGTGGTCAAGTCAGACACTCCGTTTGATGATCTGCTCAACAATATCAGCATTGAACGGCCCCTGACCATCACAGCTGATGAATTTGTCGGCCGTGATATTCGCCACCCCCTGTATGGCCTGATGCGCTGGTATTTCAAAAGCCGCGATGGCCTCTGTTTGTCCACCGGGGTGGGGATCCGGCAGAATATGGGGGCACGCTACGGCTTGGAATGGGATCATATCTTTCCCTATTCCGTGCTGAAAAAAAATGGATACAACCCGGACAATCGTCTGAAATATGCATTGATCCAGGAGATCACTAACCGGGCAATTATTACCCAACGGGCCAACCGCACCAAGTCTACCCTGCTGGCAGAGGATTATCTTGCCTGGGTTGCGGAACGATTCCCGGAAGCCCTTGACCGGCAATGTATCCCCATGGACAGGGAGTTGTGGAAACTGGAAAACTTTGAACGGTTTCTGGCCGCCAGAAGGCAGATACTGGCCGATGCCTTAAATGATTTTCTGGAAAGCATCACCCGCACAGAGGAAACCGCAGTCAAAACAACCCTTGAGGATTACCTTGTTGATGATGAAAATGTTGAACTTGAGTTTAAATCGTCTCTGCGCTGGAGCTACAAGGAAGACAAGCTTGAGACGAATCTGGAAAAGGTTGTTTTAAAAACCATTGCCGCCTTCAATAACAAGGATGGCGGCGTGTTGCTGATCGGGGTGGATGATGACAGGGAGATACTCGGGTTAGGGCCTGATTATGCCTCCTTGCGTGGCGACAGGGACCGGTTTGAACTGCATCTGCGTAACCTGCTGAACAAGACCTTTGGTAAGGTCTTTGCCACCAATAATCTGAGCATTGATTTTCTACCGGCCGGAGAGCTTGAGGTGTGCAAGGTCGAGGTTAAACGGGGGGATAAAGAGTTGTTTCTGGAAACTGTGGATAAAAACGGGGTGAAGACGAAAAAATTTTATGTCCGCAGTGGTAATTCTTCCCAGGAAATGGCTATTGATGAGGCCAGCGAATATATCAGGACGAGGTTTAACAACACACCATGAGCCAAAAGCAACAGCTAAAACTCGACGAACGTAACCACGTTGAAAAGCCGCTGTTAGATCAGTTATCCGGACTTGGGTGGGAAGTTATTGATCTGAAGATGCAGCAGCAGCCGGGTGAGAGTTTTCGTAAGAGTTTCACCGAGGTTGTCCTGCTGCCGGTTTTACGGGAGCAGCTCAAGGTCATCAATCCGTGGCTTGAAGATGACCAGATCGAGGAGGTTATCAAGCAG
Source organism: uncultured Desulfobulbus sp. (assembly GCA_964623145.1). Taxonomy (GTDB): domain Bacteria; phylum Desulfobacterota; class Desulfobulbia; order Desulfobulbales; family Desulfobulbaceae; genus DRLX01. The sequence goes on from CAZURY010000118.1 coordinate 1,902, forward strand.
CTCACGGCAAATTTTCCAGGTACGAACCTGTTGGAGAATAATCGTCACGCCCTCCACCTTCTGCTGGAAAACACATCTGTCTCAGAGAATCGTCGGACCGGTGAGAAAAGCCCGACAGTCCATTTTGTGGATTTTGAGCAGGAACCGTTAACCAGAAACAGATTTATTGCCATCTGCCAGTTCAAGGTGCGTATTCTTGGCACTGAATACCATATTATCCCGGATATTGTTCTTTTTCTGAATGGTCTCCCCGTGGTGGTCATTGAATGTAAATCGCCCAAGGTCAAAGAGCCAATCCCCGAGGCCATTGATCAGATGCTGCGCTACAGCGAGCAACGCGGAGCCAGGGGCGAAGGCAGTCCGCAACTTTTTTACTTTAACCAGTTTGTGGTGGCTACCTGTCGTCAACAGGCTAAATTCGGCACCCTGACAACCTATACGGAAAAACATTTTTACCGCTGGGCAGACCCCTACCCCCGCACAGTGGATGATTTGGAACATGGTGCCGGCGGGCCAAATGATCAACAGCGGCTGGTGGCCGGAATGCTGGATCGGGATAATTTGCTTGAGATTATCCGCAATTTTACCCTGTTCTCCACCAACGACAGAGGTGAAACAATTAAGATTGTCGGCAGGTACCAGCAGTTCCGTGCTGTACAGCTTGCGGTGCAGCGGTTGCTGAATGGCAAAAGTCCCAGGGAACGAAGTGGAATTATCTGGCACACTCAGGGGTCGGGAAAATCTTTGACCATGATGTTCATGGTGCGTGCCATGTATCGCCATACCGGCCTTTCTCGATGGAAAATTGTTTTTGTCACGGATCGTACCCAGTTGGAGCAGCAATTGGCTGAAACCGGGAAGAATGTAGGCTTTACCGTGAAACCGGCCAGGAGTATCGCCGAATTAAAACAACTGTTACGCACAGATTCCTCAGATCTGGTCATGGGCATGATACATAAATTTCGTGAAACTGATCTTAAAGAGACTTTTCCGGAGCTGAATCCCGGTACAAATATCCTGATAATGACCGATGAGGCGCATCGCTCCCAATATGCCTTGCTCGGTGCCAATCTTGACAAAGCTTTGCCCAATGCCTCGCGTATTGGCTATACCGGCACGCCTATCGACAAAACAGAACGGGTATTTGGCGACTACATAGATAAATACACCATGCGCCAGGCCATTGAAGATGGCGTTACACTGGAAATTGTTTACGAAGGGCGCACCCATAATGCTGAAGTTGCCGATCAGCAAGCCATGGATGCAGATTTTGAGGATGTTTTCAGTGAGTATAATTTGCAGGAGCGTCTGGAAATCCTTGGCTATGGCTCCCGTGAGGCTTACCTGGAAGCGGAACCGACCATCCGGGCCAAGGCAGAGAATATGGTGGCCCATTATCTTGAGCATGTTTTCCCTAATGGTTTCAAGGCTCAGGTGGTGGCGACATCACGGGAGGCTGCTGTCCGCTATAAAAAGTTTATTGATGCGGCAATTTCAGAGAATATTGCCAGGCTTAACAAAGATAATCCTCAACAGGTTGATATTGCCCTGCTGGAGCAATTGCAAACCGATGTGGTGATTTCCGGCGGACATAATGATTTACCCCATATAAAAGAATTCACCGATAAATCCCGCCATGAGGCCAGTCTTAAGAGCTTTAAACTGCCGTATGGCGCGGAAGATGGCGGTGTGAAGGGTAATATGGGAATAATCATCGTCAACAATATGCTGCTCACCGGCTTTGATGCACCTATTGAGCAGGTTATGTACCTGGATAAGGTGATTATTGCTCATAATCTCCTGCAGAGCATTGCCCGGGTTAATCGTGTGGGTGAAGGTGGTAAAGACAAAGGCTTTGTCGTTGATTATGTTGGGGTTGGGCACCATCTGAAAAAGGCTCTTGACGCGTATGATGAAAAAGAGCAGCAGGAGGTTTTCGATGTTTTAAGTTTTCCGGAAAAGGAGTTGCGGGAACTGGAAGCGGCTTACAATGAAATCTTTGCCATGTTAAAGAACCAAGGTCTCACCGATCTTACGGATCATGATGCTTTTTTTGATTTGTTCTATGATGAGGATATTCGTTTTGAATTCATGATGCTTTTTAAAAAACTGACACGCTGCCTGAATCTGGTGTTCCCGGCCAAAGAAGCCTTGGAATACCTTGCTGATTACCAGATGCTCGCCGAAATAAACGTCCTTGCCGGAAGACATTTCCGTGACAGCCGAATGAGCATGAAGGGGATTCCGGCAAAACTGCGTGTGCTCACCGATGCCCATTTACGCTCAAGGGGAATTAATCAGAAAGTACGGCCCATTTCCATTCTTGATGAAGATTTTGAAAGTCAGGTCGGCAAACGGAAAAGGACCAAAACAAAGGCGGCAGAGGTTGAGCATGCCATCCGTCATCATCTTGAAGTTGAACTTGATGATGATCCGGAATTACAGGCGTCTTTTGCGGAAGCATTGAGCAAAATTTTTGATGATTTCAAAAACAACTGGAAAAAAATCTATGAAGAGCTGGAAAAACTACGGCAGCGCATAAGAGAGGCCGAGAACGAGCCGACCTATGGCCTGCATAAAAAGAAACAGATGCCGTTTTTCCGGATGTTCAAACGAGAAATTTTTGGCACGGATACCTTGAATGAGGATCAAATCTCCCAGATGGTGGAATTGACGCAACAAGTCTTTCTGGTTGTGGAGCGTGAGTTGAAACTAACAGGTTTCTGGGAGAGTGTGCCTGCAAAGAATAAATTAAAGGCCGAGATTCAAAAGGTAATTCTGCAACCTGATTTCCTGAAGATGCCGAATTTGACAAAAAACAGGGCTCAGATTATTACCCGTGTTATGGAATTGGCCTATAAAAATAATGATCGTATACTGTACGCGGCCTGACATGAACCTTGATTACACGATTAAATATTCTGCACGCCGAAGAAAACTGACTATCACCATTGAACGGGATCGATCCATTATGGTGAATGCCCCAAAAGGGACCAGCCCGGCAAAGATACAGGAAATTGTTGAATCAAAAAAACAGTGGATTTTTGAAAAAACAAGGCATGCGCAAAAATATACTTCATTGCCGCACCCTCCCGGTAAAGAATTGGTTGCCGGGGAATCAATGCCTTATCTTGGCAGGAACTATCGAATAGAAATTGTCGATGACCAGCGGGAACCTGTATATTTCCGTAATATTTTTTTTGTTTCCAGGCAGGCAATCGGCCAGGGGAAACATATTTTTCAGGGATGGTATAAAGGAAAAGCACAAGAGAAGATTATTCCCAGGGTCAGGCAGCTTGCCAGAGATTTAGGGGTTGAATACAAGCAAATTAAAATTTCCGACAGTAAATACCGTTGGGGATCATGCACGATAAACGATAACCTGAACTTCAACTGGCGGTTAATTAAGGCTCCGATGTTTGTGGTGGATTATGTGATTGCCCATGAACTTGCCCACCTTTTGGAACCAAATCATACTTCACGTTTCTGGAATATTGTCAAAACACAGGTAACCCATTTTGATAAGGCTAAAGGCTGGTTGAAGGAGCATGGTGAGATTTTGGAGTTAGATTTATAATTACTGCCTGGAATCTGACCAGGAATAGAATGGTTAGAAAATACAATTACTTTTTTTCTTGCTGAGACGTATAATGCCAACCTGCTGGATTATTGCCGGGCCAAACGGCGCTGGTAAAACCACCTTTGCCCTGGAGTATCTGCCCCGTGTGGCACAGTGCCGTAATTTTATCAATGCAGACCTTATTGCCGCCGGTCTGTCACCGCTTGAGCCTGGCCGAAACCTGGCCACTGCCAGTCGCCTGCTGCTTCGGGAGATTGAACAGTGTATTGGACAAGGGGAAGATTTTGCCTTTGAGACCACTTTGTCCGGACGTGGATATTTGCGTCTGATCAGGCGATTGCAGGGCCAGGGCTGGCAGGTAGAGCTGATTTATCTCGCCTTGCCGGATGCAGAGATGTCGCGCCTTCGGGTTGCAGAGCGAGTCAAGCATGGCGGGCATGATGTTCCGATCAACGTCATTAACAGGCGATTCCCACGCAGCTTAAAGAACCTGCTTGCGGACTATGCCGGGGCCGCAAGCAGAACACGCTGCTTTATGAACAGCAGTGACCAACCACTCCTCGTCTTTGAGCAAAACGGCGACCACCGGGTTGTTTACGAGACAGCCCTGTACGAACATCTTGTATCGGAGGCAGCGCCATGAAAACACCATCCCCTGAAAGTGAACGAATGCTTGAAACCCTGCGGCAGGCCGTCAACAAGGCCCTGGACAGAAAAAGGCGTTTGGGCCAGTACGCCATCATCTGGAAAAACGGCAAACCTGTTGTCCTGGAAGCTGATAAGCACGCCACCGGCCGGACTCAAATGGAAAATAATTGAACAACCCGGCGTGTTGGGCTTTTTTCCGGGAAATTAGTCCGTCTCTTCACTCATCTGCCTGATTACAACTTCCAGACCTTCGTGCGGGTCAACCCCCAGGGCCTTGCATAAACGCACGAACTCGATAATATCCAGCCGTCGTTCTCCAAGCTCGACCTTGCCGACCCAGGAAT
>CAZURY010000119.1:0-6432 GCA_964623145.1 uncultured Desulfobulbus sp.
GAAATTTCTCACCTCCGGCGCTATCAAAACCACGGACACCGACGCAAACGGCAATGAGACAGACCGCTATTTGATGAATATCGGTTTTGCAACTTTTTTGCAGGCGCGTGCTCCAATAACCAGGGCCAGATATTATAGAAAACGTGGCGTTGAACATCCGCCATATTTCAGCTATTTGTATCGGGCAAATTATCCCACTTCCGACTACGAATATATACCTGATGGATGTACGGATTCAGATGGAGACGGCATAGGTGATTCACCGCCTGGCTCAGCGACTTTTGACAACTGGGGGCATCGCTATGAGAACATTCCCGCAGGAGGGGTAATCGACAGGCCATACAGTGTTGGAAATTGTGATGAACAGACCATTCGTTATCAGGTAACCTACACCTGTTCACCAACCGATTCCCTGCCATTTAGAGTTAAGGCTAATATGGAAAGTAACCCTGACTGGACAGACCCTGCTCTTGCCGGCGAAGACCCGGAGGGTAATCCACAGTGGGGGTATACCTGGATAGGATGGCGCTGGTTTGAAGATACCAATAACACCGGAGACTGTACAGGGTTTACACCTCCGGATCCCCTGTGGGGTGATAATCATCTGGTTCAACCAGGTGAAATCTGCTATCAGGAATGTCGGAATCATGCAGCCTGGACTGAAGATCCCCATTATGAATACAGGTGGCAAAACACCTGGGGTGATCTTCGTAAAACAGATCCGGCAACGCCGGGGTATGTCAATTTAAATCCCACCTCAGTTGACAATTATATAGTCACTCCATATAAGGGATACTGTGTTTACAGTGATGGTACAAATAACCATGAGGACTGGAATTGTCCCAATCCTGATCCGGAAGATATTTCCGGCGACGGATTAGGTGACTGGACGCTTCTTGAAGATGATCTGGAAGATGTAGATTTCCCTGAATGGGGAAGATGGGGTAACATTATCCACGGAACTCTCACTTCGGAAATCTTCGATTATTCGAAATATCAATATCCAGGGAGGTCCGATGATGATCATCCCCATGGCTGGAGTTATAAAAAAACAGATGCTATTCCTGCTTGGTTAAATACTTGGCATTATAGAAAAGATGATGGGACATATCTTGGTGATTACCATTTTCTGTATGCTGCCTGGACCAGCAGTAGTTACTGGTCAAGGTGGCCGGATTCCATACAGCCTGATCCCTATTTCCCTTCGGATTCTGCTGATGATTTTTCCAACTACCACGGGGATGATCAAGTCGTTTTTGTTGATCTGCCGCAATTTAATGATGCCGACCAGAACAAAGGGGACGATGTATCAGGAAATAATATCCAGAAAGTATTAAATTATATTAATCTTGCCAGAGTTGAATACCCGGCAGATCGACGTTACGTATACACCATGGCGCCGATCAGTAAAAATTCCCTGACTGTCAACGAAGATGTGGCTGAAAGTGGTAAGGGTACCCCACTTGGTGCCACCCTTGCCGATGCCAGGAAGTATTTGAAATCCTACATGGAACAGGATGAATACAGTCTCGGCGGCTGTCGAAAAAATTATATAATTTTACTCACCGACGGCAACGAAACAGCCGGCGGAAAACCGGTTGACGAGGCTGAGCTTTTACAGAGCCTTGTGGTTAATGGGGAAGTGCATCCGGTCAAAGTTTATGTAATCGGTTTCGGTCTGGATGCCGACTCCAAAGCATTCCTTGATGACATTGCCAAGGCTGGCGGAAGCCCCAATCACGGGACGGAAGCAGAGCCACAGTATGCCTATTTTGCCAACAACGTGGATGAGTTGGTCTCCATCCTGGCCCATGATATTACCTCCGATATTTTGAATGGTTCTTACGGTAGGGGCAAGGCAACGTTGACGCCGGGCAGTCAACAGGGAATATCCAGTGATCTGGCCTTGTATAACGCGTATTTTGATTACCCGGTCTGGCGGGGTCACCTTGAGGCCTGGAGCCTGTATTCTGAGGACGTTTATGACGTAAACGGCAAGCTGTTACATCGAGCCGGTTCTCTTAAAGTGGATGCCGGCGGGAACAAGATAGGCGAGGCGAACTGGAGTGACGGTTGTGGCGGTACGCCGCCTTCAGATCCCGGCAGCCCGGATGCGGGTTGTATCATGGCCGAAGCAAATATGGATCCAGGGGTTCCGCCGGATGGCCCGCTGACCAGGAGACCATTGTATACGACAAAAGCAATAGATGGCACCAGGATTGAATTCAGTCCCTCAAATATCACTGATTTAAAGGATATGGTCAATCCTCCGGTTACGGATACTGATGGTGATGGCATCTTTGATGCCGGAGTCGACATTGATGGTGACGGAATTCCCGGTACTGATTTAGATGCCAAGGCAATAATCAATTATATCCATCATCCTGGATTTGACAGCGCTAAATATGTCGGCACCAGGGATGAGAACTGGCCCCTTGCAGATATCTATAATTCCGGACCGATCCTGGTGACGGCGCCACGCAAGGCAGATTGTCTTGATAATAATAATGATGGTGTACTGGATTCCGGTTCCTGGCCCAGTATGGATGGATACTGTGACTATGCCGAGCAGAATAAAGGCAGGGAGAGTATGCTCTATTTCGGTACCAACGGCGGTATGGTCGAGGGCATTACTGCCGGGCAACCTAATGTCCCCTTGACCGGCGGCCGAGAAAAATGGGGTTATCTGCCGTCGTTTGTTCTTTCAAAATTGCAGGAAATTAAAGAAGGTCACCGCTTTACCATGGATCTCACCGTCATGGCCAGCGAGGTTGATACCTCCGATGGTCTGGATGGAAGCGGCTGGAAAACCATGCTGATAGCGGGCCAGAGAAAAGGGGGAAATAATTATATTGCCCTTGATGTAACAGATCCGGATGATCCGCAGCCCATGTGGGAATTTTCCGATGCAAACCTTGGCCAGACATGGTCAAGACCGGAAGTAGCCCGCATTGAAATTTCCGGTGTAAAACAAAGTGTATTCATATTCGGTGGTGGTTATTCGCCAAATGCTGATGTCGGCAATCGAATCTATATTGTCAAGGCATCAGACGGCACAATTTTAAAAGAAATTACCGTTGGCGCCCAGGCAAATAACATTCCCGGAAGGATTACCTTGATGCCGTACCTGGTGGACAATACCGGTCACATTGTTGATTATCGGACAAATCTTGCCAAGGATCCCGACGGCAATGATATTTCGTCTGTGCTTGCCAATCGCTACAATTTTATTGAAGTGGGCTATTTTGGTGACACCAGCGGTGACGTATATCGGCTTGACGGTCTGAACAGCAAAAGTGGTGACCCATGGAATCCCCACGTGACAAGGCTGTATCATCCGGATGGGGATCATGCGCGGCCGATTTATTATGCGCCGGTAATTACGGACATTAAAAAGGGCACGATTGACAATGGTACCATGACAGGTTGTGTCAAGCGATACGTTCTCGTGGGCACAGGTGATGAGCATGACCCCATTGCCACTAAAAAAGCGGATTTGTCCCCAATGCTTGATTATTTCATGGAAATTGATGACACGGGAGAAACCTGCGATCCAACCGGCGCCGATGTTACCGATGGAATCTGTGATGCCGAAAGTGCGGTTGATGAAACAAATCTGGACTGGCGGTTTAATCTTGGGATGCAGCTTCCTCTTGATCAGTTTGGTTTTTTATTGAAACCTGATGGCACAAGGGCACAAAAAGACACGGATAGTGATGGAACCGGCGATAAAGATATTCTGTCCAAGTATATTTATTTAGCCAATCCGGCTGATGGGTATACCGTCAATGTAAATGGTCAACTGGTAAATAGCGATAATGGAATTGTTGCCATGCCTGGAAACTATTACTTTAAAGATGATGCGGGAAATCTTTATAGTGACAGCGCTCTTAATCTGCAAGTGGCGGTTGCCGGAACATACGTCCAGGTTGATACCAGCCTCTGGCTTACCGATGTCTATGGTTGGTTTTATGATTCGGAAGATGGAGTGAAGATACTTGATACCAACGGTTATTTATATGATAATGATGGATTTTTGCTTGTCGGCACTGATAAAATAACACCTGGTGGCGCTGTCTGTGACCCAACGAATGATGCGTGTGTAAAACTTGTTTCTGATCCGGGTGAAAAGATTTTAGCGCAGCCGGTAGGTTATGGGCGCTATATTTATTTTACGACTTATACACCGTTTGGTGGCTGCGCCACCGGGACCAGCTATTTTTATGGATTGAAAACCTCTTCTTGTGAACCTTTGGGTGGTACCGGGACATTGAACTACACCAAGCTCGGCGAAGGACTGGTACCCGGGCTTAGAAGAAGGATTCGTCTGGGTAAGGGTATTAGTCCAGGGCCGACATTGGGAGGGGGAACGGCCTATGTACCTTTGTATAGTCCAGGTAATCCGCCTGAAATAAATGCGATTCCGGTGACAGTTGGAGAAACTAAATTAAAATACTGGAAACAAAATTGATGGAGAAGAAAATGATCACATCAGATCAAAAAACAATATTTTATTATAGTTTGTTTATCCTCATGCTGGTTCTGCTCTTCCATACCGGTGTTAGCTATGCCGGTATGAAAGGAGAACAATCCGACAATGTTATCCCTGCAATCACTTATGAAGGTTTTACCGACTTTATGGATGGTAGGATTGAACGAATGGAAAATGGGATACTTGAGTTGATGGGGATGGAATTTCAGCTTTCCGACGACGTGTTTTGCACAAAAGGTGAGGAGGAGATTCCTTGCGAGCAGATTAAGGCAGGGGATGAGGTCAGGATTACCTATGCTCCCGATGAAGATAACCGGGTGTTGAAAATAGAGTTGGAGGAAAGTTCGCCGATACTGCACGATCAAATCACTAATACTGGTAATGCACCGAGAAAGAAAAAAGAAGTGATTGTTTTCAAGAATGGCGTATATACCAATGAATGATGGGCATTGGAATATTGTCGGTCTTTTTTCCTCATCACTCATGTTATAGGCAGATGATTTTTATAGGAAACTAATGAGAAAGCTTATTAACAGAAATACAGACATTATACATCTAATTGAAGATCGGCTGTCAACAAGAATCATATCAGATAATTCCCGGCAAAAGGTTTTGGAATTTCTTCGTAAAACCAGTCTGTTAACTGCGGCGATCGGTGAGATCGCATCAAGTAACAAGTTAAATAAAGAAAAAACCGTTGCGCAATCGCTTCAGGGTAAGACTCTACTTGTTGAATTTGAGGAAAATACCAATTTACTATTGGGTTATGTTCCTGAAAATGAGAAGACTGCCACTATGTGTAAGTTGCCGGAATCGTTTAGTGCGGCAATGAACAAAGTGGCCGCTTATCTTGGTGATGACAGTTGGCTTCAGTCCGAAAATACTACCGATGCAGATATTTCTTTTGAAAAACAGAGTTTCTCCTTATCCATGGAATCAGATACCATCGTTGGTTCGTCATCCTGTTCTGACAGGCAAGAAGGAAAATCTGGAACGGAGAAATTATCACGAAGGACGGGTGTGGCTAAGGAGGCTCTCGGTTATCCGCAAGAATATCACAAGTTGTCGGGAGAGATGACACTTGGGGTTCTTCTTGAGCCTCTTTTTGACCGGCTTTTCCCTAAAAATTCGTATATTGCCAGTGAAAAGCACTGTCGAAAAACTACCGGCCACTCGCTTAACAACATTGCCGCAGCTCAATTAGGGCCGGACGAGCAGGGAAATGTCCTGTTATATAAAATTTTAACGGATGATGTCTTAAAAAAAATATTCAATGATGATAGGATTATTGTTCTGTTTGAGCAATCCATACATGTGGCTCTGTTACGGGCAGTTATCGCTACGGCGCTCTACCGACTTGAAAAGATGCCTAAGAAATTCCCTAAATTAGGCGGCGTATCTTTTTTTATGGATATCGAAAACGAAATGTTGCAGACTAACCAAATTTGTGAAAGCCTCATTCGTTTAGTTTCCAGTTCATCCGGAGCCAGGATAATGTTTACGTCGGCAAGTTCCAAAGAACGTAAGGGATTTATTGATCGCCTTACCGGCAATCCCGAGATTGCGCGTAAAATATTAACAAATCTGCCGCTAAAGCCTATTTCAGCAACAAGATATTGGTTGCCCAAATTTTCAGCTTTAGTCATTGCCTGGGCCGACGTCCCCGATGATAAACTTGACGATCTTTTTCCTCCGGAGCAATTGACGGATATTCGACAATTTGTTCAGGTTATGAATCGATCAAGAGTTTAGCCTTTTCTCGAAAATTTTGTTATAAAAACAATCGCTTGTCTATGTTTCACCTGTTCAATCCGTTTCCGATATATGATTAATTGAACGATCTGTTCGAATGTGTAGATAAGCATTTTTCCCTTGACAGACTTTAGCCTGAGTCTTTATATATTATCGTTTTCTGAATGCTGGTTCAGTGCATTTTTCTT
>CAZURY010000120.1:0-6393 GCA_964623145.1 uncultured Desulfobulbus sp.
GTACCTGTAACATCCCAAAATATATTAAAACCTAAATTGAGCGTTTCACCCCATCCGGAGTCTCGCTGCGCTCGCTTACCTGCAAATAAAAAAAGATAAATGATTATAAGTGATTTCTTTATAAAATGTTGCAGATGGTGTGAAACCCTCCGGGATTTCCATTTCATCCCCAATCTGCAGGCTTTGCGCTGCCCCATGTAGGCTTAACTACAATGAAACAGCACAAAACCTACAGCTTAGGGCGAAATGAAAATCGCTCAATTTAGCTAAAAAATATTATTATTCTTTCGAACCGCTTCGCCAATAATATCAGAGTACGGATTTGTAATGTACCAGTATTTACTCATTTTTCAACAAGTTATCACAAAATCCCGTTCTTTTTCTGCCGCATTCCTGTTTCCTGCGCAGCAACTCCATCATTTTTTCCTGATCGCCTGACTCCTGCGCCACCCTGATCTGCTGCAGCAGGTCCGCCTCTTCCAAAAGCCTTTTTTCTTCATTCAACCAGGATATCAGCTCGCTGCACATCGCACGGGAACCAGTTTCGTCATCTGCGGCCCTGGTGCCGGCTTCTAAAAAAAGTCTGGCTGCATACTTTCGCACCTCTCCTTCCGGAAGCGCCGAAAAAATATTCTCCGGCGAACAATCACCCTGCCGGCGAAGCTCCTTTAGAAATTGTATTAAGTTAACAAGCACCTGCTCCTTGACAACGGTTTCGAGACCCGCATCCATCAATTCGTTAAAAAACTCCGGGTATAACAGTAAAAAATCAACCAGTTGCCGGTAGCGCCTGGGCAACTGCGTCAGGCCTGCCCACTGGTGTACGACCGGTTCCCGCACAGCAGCAGGTTGTACCCGCACTGCCCCCCTTGACATTCTTGCCGGTGACACGCCGAGTTTCTCGCTGAAATGGGCAATCATCAATGCCCTTTGATCGGCATCCCCGGCAGCTAATAACGGCTGTAATTCGGCAATGATCCGGTTCTTACCATCAAGGGTAAGGCCATGACTGCGCGCCAGGGCATCAAAAACGAATTCAGGCAGGGGATCTGCTTCCTCTACCAGGGTCCTGACAGCTGCCCCCCCCTGCTCCCTGACGATACTGTCCGGATCATGCCCCTCCGGCAACAGGGCCACCCTTGCCTCCACCCGCTCGGAAAGAAAAAACGGTACCGAGCGCATGGCAGCCTTCAAGCCGGCGGCATCTCCATCAAACAGCAGAATCACCTGGTCGCAGTATCCGCGCAGGGATCGAACATGGGGCCTGGTCAGCGAGGTACCAAGCGGTGCAACCACATTTTCCACTCCGTGTATGGCCAGCGATAACAGGTCAAAATTACCCTCCACCACCAGGGCCCTTCGTTGTTTGCGGATGGCCTCCCTGTGTTGATACAATCCAAAAAGCAACCGGCCCTTATCAAAGATCGGACTTTCAGGAGAGTTCATGTATTTGGGTTTACCCTCGCCAAGTATTCGACCACCAAAGGCAACCACCCGGCCGCTCATGTCATAAATGGGAAAGAGTACCCGGTCCCGAAAACGGTCATAATACCCCCCCTGCTCTTTTTGTACCGCAAGACCGGCCCGTTCAATATCGGCAACAGCAAGGCCCTTTTTCTGCAACAGTCCGGTAATAAAATTCCAGCCACCATGGTCGGGGCCGGGTGCATAGCCAAGACGATATGCAGCCATATATTCATCGGGAACCCCCCGCTCCGAGAGATACAATCTCGCCTCCTGGGCAATGGGGGACTCCTGCAGCGTCTGCTGATAAAGGGCTGCCGCCGCCTCATTAACCGCGTACAACCGGTCCCGCCGCCTGATCTGTTCCTGTTCCGCAGGACTCAACACCCGCTCGGGCAGATCGATACCGGCTCTCCGGGCAAGCTCTTTTAATGCCTCGGGAAACCCAAGCCGATGATACTTCATCATAAAAGTAAAAACATCACCCGATTCACCGCAGCCGAAACAGTGAAAAAACTGCCGCCCCGGATTGACCGAAAAAGACGGGGTTTTCTCCGCATGAAAAGGACAGAGGCCGACATAATTTACCCCGGCCTTTTTCAGTTCTACATTTTCACCGATAAGACGCACGATATCCGTACTCTCACGGACCCGGTTTTTAACCTCGTCCTGCTGTCTGAAAGAGGGGTTCATACCCGTCCGCCCTGATTCGAGTAATCCTGAAAATTTTGCTGAAACAGAAATATCATCGACAAGTCACCCGAGGTTCATTAGAGTTTAAGAGGAAAGAAAATTTAAGCGTAAAGAAAAATCCGCCGGCCGGAACCTGGCCCACCGCCCGGGAAAGCATTCATGTGTTGAGGGGCGCTGAAAAGAGTATTCGGATAATGCGTCGGACGAATCAACTTTTCTCCATACCCCTCAAGGAGGATTCATGGCACCAGACATCGACAAAATGCTCTCCTACGAGATTAAGAAGGAGATCGCCGACCGATATTTTGGTTTTCGCAAACTCATCGAAGAGGACATCAAAGAATACGACAACCTGGTTATTACAACATTCAGGCGCCTTGAACAAAGAATCGGCTTTGATCTTGTCAGGCTGTATATTCTACTGAAGAACGAACAGGTTATCCATGACTTTTTTCAAATCGCCGGCCTGGATGAACGACTTTTTTACGACCCCTACCTGACGGAATCACCAACGATAAGGAAGCGGGTCTTCGCCGACATGAAACCGCATGGATTAACTCAAAAAAGCAGATTTAAAAACATGGTGGTGGACACCTACAACAGTCTCGTTGATCACGTTAAGCAATATAAAGACAATCTTGCAGAGTTGCGGGAAGAGCAGGAAACCATTGCCGAAGAAATAAACATCTTTTACCGGAAAAACGACCTCAGCACCATCATGGGATTTCTGCGCGGTCTTGGCGGAACAGGTTCCTATAAATCCGGCGCCATGGAAGGCGGACTGACCCCTCATACAGGAGAAAACCTGGAACAAAAGATGCGGGTTACGGCCCCGCCGCCGGTGGAAAAACTCCTGCCGGTTCTCCCTGAGCTCAAGCCCTATAAAACTATCCGGCACGAACTGGAACCAATCATTGATCGCGCCTACAGACTGCAGGGCGAACCGGAAATGCGAAAATTCATCTTTTAATGGGAACAGGTTCTTTTTCGATCCTGCAGGCCGCAACCCTTGTTATCGGCGGCCTGATCATGCTGGTCGGGGGGGGAGAAGCACTGGTCGGCGGCGCGACCCGACTGGCCAGACATCTGGGCATGAAACCGCTTCTCATAGGTCTTACGGTGGTGGCATTCGGCACCTCGGTGCCGGAACTCTTTGTCAGTCTGACAGCCGCTCTCCAAGGATATCCTGACATCATGATCGGTAATGTAATCGGCTCAAACATTGCCAATGTCGGCCTTATCCTGGGCTGTTGCGCCCTGCTCGCCCCCCTCTCCCTGACCATCGGGGAAGTATGGATCGAGTTGCTGCTGGTAACCGGAGGCGGGGTACTCCTCATGCTCTGCAGCGGTTATGGTTTTTTCCCCAGGGCCATGGGCCTGCTTTTTGTGCTGACCCTGACCGCTTATACCACACTTGTCTGCATCAATGGCCTTCGAGGCCAGGGAGGACCGGCAAAGGGTGACCGACAACAAGGGCAACAAAACATGAGACTGCCCCTCATGCTCGGCCTGATAATCCTTGGCCTGCTCCTGCTTGCGGCCGGGTCAAACCTCTTTATCAAAGGAGCGGTTGACCTGGCGCATTATTTCGGCGTCAGTGAACTGATTATCGGCCTGACCCTTGCCGCCATCGGCACCTCACTGCCGGAACTGGCCTCAAGCCTTGCCGCATTGCGACATAATGAATCCGGACTCCTGATCGGTAATGTCATTGGTTCCAACATGTTCAACCTGTTCATGGTGCTGGGTCTGACCGGTCTTTTTAAACCCTTTACCCTCTCCCCGGTTCTTTTACGCCGAGACCTGCCGGTGATGCTCGCCTTTACTCTGATCCTGATCCCCATACTCCACAAAACCGGAGGCACCAAACGGTGGCATGGCCTGCTGCTGCTCGGCAGCTACCTCTTGTACTGTCTCAGTTTGATAGAGTAATTGTAACCGTTCACCAGGGGCTGCAAGTTTCAAACAAACCCAGGCCCGTAAGCGTTTACAAATAATCTTCCTGGCCGGTCAAACAAAACCTACCGATTTGTTTCGTATTTCCATAAAAAAATATGCCGACAATGTCTGGACAAAGGACATTGTCGGCATATTCCGTCTGACTAATTTGTTTACTATTGCTCAATTGAGCGACAGACAGGTACCGCAACGATCAGCCAAAACGACCGGTGATGTAATCTTCAGTCAACTTGTGGCCGGGATTGGTAAAAATGCGGTCGGTGCTGCCGACCTCGATGAGATCACCGAGATGAAAATAGGCGGTTCGCTGGGAGACCCGAGCCGCCTGCTGCATATTGTGGGTGACGATGACAATGGTATACTGCTCCTGCAGCTCGGCAATAAGATCCTCTACCGTGGCAGTGGCTATGGGGTCGAGGGCCGAACAGGGCTCATCCATGAGGATCACCTCGGGTCGCACTGCTATGGCCCTGGCTATACAGAGCCGCTGCTGCTGACCGCCGGACAGACCGGTCCCCGGTTGATCAAGCCTGTCACTGACCTCTTTCCACAGTCCGGCCTTCTGCAGAGAGCTTTCAACAATCGCGTCGAGCTCCACCCTTGATGATGCCAGACCATGAATCCGGGGACCATAGGCGACATTTTCATAAATGGATTTCGGGAAAGGATTGGGTTTCTGAAACACCATACCTACCTCGGCCCGCAGCGGTACCACATCAATACTCTTGTCATAAATATTACGATCATCAAGCATGATTTCACCGGTCACCCGGCAGATATCAATGGTATCGTTCATGCGGTTCAGGCAACGCAGAAAGGTTGACTTGCCGCATCCGGATGGTCCGATCATGGCCAGGACTTCATTCCTGGCCACATCAATGGAAACATCCCTGATGGCATGTTTATCGCCATAATAGACGTTAACCTGCCGGCAGGTCATACGGGGATTGTCAACAAAAGGCCGGCCAACAGTCCGGCGATCTTCCGGCCCGGCAGGCTGCACGCCACCATTGCGCTCTTTTGTTCCATCGGCCATTGTCGAAAAAGCGTCCCGACGGATGGGCGCCGGCATGGTTATTGACTCCATTCTTTTATTTACTGAGAACCAGCGGTTTCAATGCCTTGGCATCGGCGGCAAACTGCCTTCGCTCGGCATCAGGCGCCGGGATCAAACCCTTATCTGCCAGATAGCCTTCCGGGCCCCACGCCTTTTCACTGGTAAATTCGGCAATATATTCAGTCATACCGGGAACGACCCCGACGTGGGAATCCTTGACGTAGAAAAACAGCGGTCGGGACAGGGGATACTTGCCATCGGCAATATTATCAAAGGTCGGGGCAGCGCCGCCGACAAACGAACCCTGAATTTTATCCCCGTTCTGATCCAGATAGGAAAAACCGAAAATCCCCAGAGCATCGGGATTGGCCTCAAGTTTCTGCACGATCAGGTTATCGTTTTCACCAGCCTCAATATATCCCCCGTCCTCACGAACAGTATGGCAGATCGCCTTGAATTTCTTTTTATCGGATTTTTTCAAGGCCTTGATCCAGCCGAACTTCTTGCAGCCGCCCTGCATGGCAAGCTCAACAAAGGCATCACGGGTTCCCGAGGTCGGCGGAGGTCCGAGCACCTCTATCCTGGTATCCGGCAAGGAGGGATTAACGTCTTTCCACGTCTTGTACGGGTTGGCAATCAGCTTTTCACCACCCTTGGGATCGGGTACGTCTTTGGCCAGGGCAAGATAAATATCCTTTTTGGTCAGTTTCATTTGCGGTGCGGCCTTGGAATTGGCCAGGACAATACCGTCATAACCGATTTTGACCTCGGTAATCTTCGTTACCCCGTTTTTTTGACATTTTTCATATTCGGACATCTTGATGCGGCGGGAGGCATTGGTGATATCCGGAGTGTTGATATCATTACCGGCACAAAAAAGCTTCATGCCGCCGCCCGACCCTGTGGACTCTATTTTAGGGGTCTTAAATTTTGTCGTCTTGCCAAACTGTTCGGCAACGGTGGTGGCAAAGGGATATACCGTTGAAGAACCGACGATCGAAATATAATCACGACCGGACGCCCCGAAACCATTTGAGGCCGCAGCAGCAACAAGCAGTGAGGCCGCAGTAAGGGTTATACTTTTCTTCCACATTGTTCGTCTCCTTGAATAGCAGTTAATTGAAGGTCGGCTGAAATACGGCCTCCGTTTCTGTTGCAAAAAACACAAAAATTTAATCCTGATTGCAGGTCTGCCCGAGTGCAGCGAAAGCCGACACCAT
>CAZURY010000121.1:0-6368 GCA_964623145.1 uncultured Desulfobulbus sp.
AATAAAATCGGTCCCCTGGGTGGTTGCTTGAAATCAAAAAAAATTTTTTCAGTCAATGATATAAACCTAAATCAGGTATCAGGCAATTGTTTTTCTGTATTTTTCCACAACTTGTACGGGCTTAGGTAACCCCTTTAATTGAGTTTTCTCCCAAGTCGATACATGTCGGCATATATTTTAGGCAAACGCTGCCGGGCAAGTTCCCGGACGACCTCTTCGACAGGATAGGCGATCCTGTGGTGCCGGACCTTGATTTGTCCTTTTTTGAGTTTGAGCACAGCACAGGAGAGCCTCGGGTCACCATCGAACATACGTCCGGTTGAGCCTGGATTGATAAAAGAGATGCCGGCTATTTTTTTATAATATGGAGTGTGAGAATGGCCGGTAATGATGATATCGCATTTGGTGGATCCGGCCAGTTCCCGAAAGCGGCTGTCCGGTGTCGAATTAAAGAGGAATTCGTTTGCATGTTCCGGGCTGCCGTGAAAAATCCCCAGTCTTCTTTCCCGGATATGGAGTATTTTCTTCTTTGGTAATTGACAGAGATATTTTTTATTGGCGCTGTTCAGCATTTCCGCCGTGCTGGTGTACATAATTCTCTTCTCCGGTTTGGATGGTTTTTTAAACGATTTGCCCTTCAGGAGTTTAATGATTTTGCGGTCCGTGTTGCCGAGAATGGAAACAGCATTATGGCTGCGTAGCCAGTCAAGGACCTGATTGGGGAAAGGTGCATACACCGTTGAATCGCCGCTGTTGATAATACAGTCAAATTTGTCTGTTCCAAGTTTTGCTGCCACAGCCGCTAATGCAGGAAAATTACCGTGAATATCGCTTAAAAGAAGAATTTTCATAATGGAGTACGTACTTTTGTTCCAGAGTTGTTTTATCATTGACGCGACCCTGGCCCGGTTTTTTTACGCGATTTATAACGATTTTTGTTAAATATCCGGGCTAGAGAAGTGGTCCAACGAGTAATGCCATATTCTCAAGAAAACGTTCTTTAAAAGATCGTTTTTTGAAAACAAGTTCATTGAGAGGCGATGAGGCCTGCAGGTAGTTACGTTGCAGTTGCCGTATCCTGGATGTAAAGCCGTCATTATAGACAAAAAGAGTCATTTCAAAATTCAGCCAGAAGCTGCGCATATCCAGGTTAACCGAACCTATCAGACAGAAATCGTTATCAACGGTAATGGTTTTGGCGTGTAAAAGCCCCTTGGTAAAACCGACTATACGCACACCTGCGGCTATAAGTTCACCATATCTGGCGCGGCTTGCATAGTGGACCAGCCGGGAGTCGTTTTTAGCCGGCACAATAATGGTAACAACAACTCCCCGTTGGGCTGCTGACTTCAGGGCGACTAAAATGGCATTGTCCGGAACAAAATAAGGAGTCGTCAGGATCAGTTCCCTGCGGGCGGCATAAATCGTTGTCAACAGCAGGTTGTGAATGGTTCCCTCTGCATAACCAGGCCCCGATGGCGCCAGCTGTACCGGTATTTCACCCATATCCGGGATCGGTTGCACCTTGGCCTCCATGATCAGTTGCTCAAGAGGTCGTCCTGTTTCCAGGGCCCAGTCATAGAGAAAGGAGGCGGTTAGTATCTCTACAACCGGCCCTTTGACGCGCACCATGATATCTATCCATTGCCCAACCCCCTCGTCTTGTTTAAAAAAACGTGGATCAACAAGATTTTGACTGCCGGTATAGGCGATTGTGTTATCAATGGTTACAATTTTGCGATGGTTACGAAGATCAATGCGGACAAATAATGCGCGGAATAACCCGGCAGGCAGGCATTCCAGAACCTGTATCCCATGAGCCTGCAGATCCCTGCATTGGGAACCGGCCAGAAACTCCTTGCTTCCTATGGAATCGAGCAGGAGTTTGCAACAGACCCCCCGGCGGCTGGCTTTTTTCAACGCCGTGCAGACCTGGTCGGCATGGCCGCCGGCTGCGAAGATGTAGAATTCCAGGAAACAGGTTGACTTGGCATTTTCTATGTCAATGATCAGGCGGCGAAAAAAATCACTGCTGTTTTCGATAAGTGAAATACTGTTTCCGGGCATGGTCGGGATGCCGATGGCAGTATCTATTTGTCGGTGCAGGGGTTCACATTCCGGATTGATCAAATTCCAGTCAACAAAGGAGCGCTGGCGTAATTTTTCAGCCCAGCGCAGGATAAGGGGGATATCTGCCGCTGCCCGTCTGGCACGACGTTCTCCAAGTCTGTTTTCCCCAAAAAGAAGATAGATGATTGCGCCGAGAAAAGGTAACAGGAGAATGACTACCAGCCACGCCAGAGTTACGGAAGGTTCTTTCTTCCGCATGATCACACGCACGGAAAGCCCTATACGGATCGTCAGGTCAGTAAGAAAGAGAATGGAAGTGAGAATCCAGTATACTTTATCCATCAGATGATCGGGCGGGTTCAGGTAACGGGGAAAACGAGAAAACACCACGTGGATGTTTTCTTTTTTCGTAACCGTTCACCGGGGCGCTGGTGAACGTTTACCTTTTTTCGATATTTTGGTACAATAATAGTGTACCTGTAAAAACTTTTCATTAAATATAATTTCGCCTGACAAGGCTGAATTAAGTGATTCTCATTCCATCAATGGAAAAATGGTCCGGCCATGCCTGGCCAATGGTTTTTCCGTTTGACGGAAGAAAAAACGGGGTGTCCATGAGAGTAAAAGGATTTTCCGCTGCTGCCGTACAGGCTGGTATTCGGTATGAAAACCGACTTGATCTTGGCTTGATCTATTCAGATCGACCGGCCGTAACCGCAGGGGTCTTTACAACCAACAGGGTAAAGGCTGCTCCCGTGCTGCTTGATAAAGAGCGATTACAACGGGGACAGGCCCAGGCCGTCCTGGTCAACAGTGGAAATGCCAATGCCTGCACAGGAGAAGAAGGCATGGAGTTTGCCCGCCGGACAGCAGACATGGCAGCTCAGAGACTGGGCATTGAACCAGAGCTTGTACAGGTTGCCTCCACCGGGGTTATTGGAGAACCTCTGGCAATCGGGCCTTTTGCCGAAGCTATGCCGGAGCTGGTTTCAGCCCTCTCCAGGGATGGATTTGCCGATCTTTCCAGGGCAATGATGACCACCGATACCAGGCCCAAGATTGTCCACAAGACAATTGCCATTGATGGGGTGCTGGTGTCAATCCTCGGCGTTGCTAAGGGTTCAGGGATGATCATGCCCAACATGGCAACAATGCTCTGCTTTGTACTGACCGACGCCCGGATTGTTTTTCCTGTTCTCAGGGATATTGTGACCGGCGGTGTGGAAGCCAGCTTTAATAGAATTACCGTTGATGGGGACACTTCGACCAATGATACTGTACTGGCAATGGCAAACGGCGCTGCAGGCAACGGCTGGCTGGATGAAGACAATCCCGGCTCAGTTGCAACGTTCAAAGGGGCCATGGAGGAGGTTTTTTCAGAGCTGGCCACTATGATCGTTACTGATGGGGAAGGCGCAACTAAAATGGTGACGATCAGGGTTGAGGGCGCCCGTGAACAGGAAGCGGCGCTGGATGCGGCCCGGACCATAGCTAATTCGCCGTTGGTAAAAACAGCATTTTTTGGCCAGGATCCCAATTGGGGAAGAATTATGGCGGCCCTGGGGCGTTCAGGCTGCTTTTTCCATCCACATCGGGTCTGTATTTCCTTTGATGATGTTTTGATGGTGGAAAACGGGCTGGGTCTGGGGCCTGAAGCCGAGCGTAACGCCGCTCGGGTCATGCGGCAGAAAAAGTTTACCGTCCATATCCAGCTCAACGACGGCGCGGAATGCGGAGAAATCCTTACCTGTGATCTCTCTGATACGTATATTGCAATAAATGCGGATTATCGCAGTTGATATACATACTATCAGGTATCTTGAGGTTGTCTCTCCGCTAGCCCGGATATTTCATCACAAGCAATCTGTTGCAAGGGTTGAAAACCCCATATCTGCTGTGTCACAGCTTCAAAAGGCGTCCTCGAAATATTTCAACATGTCTGCGGGCTTTTTGAAGCTGTTCCGTGTATCCACGGCCCTGTCATCCCTTTCGCGACGCTCTTTGTGAAAGATCCGGACTGAAGGATAAAAATTTCCATCCTGTGAACTGTGTTGACCTCGTAAAAAGTATGAAACAGTGGTAGCGTGCAACACCATTACATATCAGGAGTTGCACACCATCTGCCGGCGATTTCGAGGTTTTTGTCATAGCCTCAGGTGTGTACGCTTGTCGGACTGATTGGGCATGTCGCCGAAAAAACAAGAGAAACGGTTGGTTATGAAACGCAAGCTCCCCGGAGTATTGCTGGATAAGGTCTCCCCCCCCGAAGGATTGCTTCTCCTTGTTCTGGCAGTTGTTATAGGCGGGAGCACCGGCTTTGCCGCTGTATTTTTTATTCACCTGATAGCTGTTATCCAGAACAGATCCTATACCACGATCTCCCTTCTTTTCCCTCATCTGGGTATTTGGAGCTATATTTTTGTTCCCGTTGCCGGCGCTCTGCTTGTCGGTCCCCTGATAGCCTGGTTTGCCCGTGAGGCCAAGGGACATGGTGTTCCCGAGGTTATGCAGGCTTTGGTTCAGCGGGGCGGTCGTATCAGGCCAAGGGTCGCCATCGTCAAAATTCTTGCCTCGGCGCTGTGTATTGGTACCGGAGGTTCCGCCGGTCGTGAAGGGCCCATCGTTCAGGTTGGTTCCGCCCTTGGCTCGTTAATGGGTCAGCTCCTCCATCTTTCCGATGAGCGGATAAAGAATCTGGTCTCATGCGGTGCGGCGGCAGGTATCGCCGCCACCTTTAATGCGCCGATTGCCGGAGTGGCCTTTGCCATAGAAGTGTTGATGAGCGAGCTGCAGGTTCGGATGTTTGGCAATGTTGTTATTGCTTCAGTGTCGGCAGCCGTTGTCAGCCAGATGTTTCTTGGCGATCGACCGGCATTTTCCGTGCCGTCATATACGCTTCATTCTCCAGAGGCGCTGGTATTCTACCTGCTGCTCGGCCTTGTCAGCGCCCTGGTTGGCATCATGTTTATTCGTATGCTCGCCTGGTTTGAGGATATTTTTGATGACTGGAAGTTTCCTCTGGCATTGAAACCGGCTGTCGGCGCTTTTCTCCTCGGTCTGCTCGGCGTGATCTATATGTACCTGCCGGGAGTCGGTTTTTCCACGACCACGGAGTTTCAACTCGGTATGCCCCTTATTGAAAATATTCCCCGGGTCTATGGAGCAGGTTTTACCTTTATTGAAGAAGCTCTCCATGGCGAGGTCAATGTTTATCTTCTGGCCATGCTGGTTTTTCTTAAGCCCCTGGCTACCTCATTTACCCTGGGATCGGGTAATTCCGGCGGTGTCTTTGCTCCTTCACTTTTTACAGGCGCCATGCTCGGCGGAGCCATGGGGACGCTCTTTTCAGCCTGGAAACCTGAGCTTGCCGGTCCGACCGGAGCCTATGCCCTTGTCGGCATGGCGGCGGTATTTGCCGCCACAGCACGGGCTCCGCTTACGGCCATTCTCATCGTCTTTGAAATGAGCAACGATTATTCCATGATACTGCCCTTGATGGTGGCAACCATCACCGCCGGCTATCTTGCCCATGCCCTTTATCCCGAGTCGATCTATACTATTAAGTTAACCAGGCGTGGCATTCGTTTTTCCCAGGGCAGGGATCTGGATATCATGCAGAGCGTACTGGTTGGCGAGGTTATGAATACCCGTCCCGTCACCATCGGTATTGACGAACCCCTTGTGGAGCTGTATCGTAAATTTCAGGAGACAAACCTGTTGGGTTTTCCGGTCGTGGATGCCGATAAACGGCTTGTTGGTATTGTTACTCTTCAGGATCTGGAAAATATACTGTCCCGCGATCCTGCAAATCTCCGTTCGTTAAAAGTAAGGGATGTTGCCGTTGCCGATCCGATCACCGTGTACGCCGATGACCCGATCTGGACAGCCATTCAAAAAATGGCCCCTCGTGATCTTGCCCGACTGCCGGTTGTAGGTAGAGATGGTGGTAATCGCCTCCTCGGCCTGATCAGCCGCAGCGATATTGTGCGAGCCTATGATGTTGGAATAGTAAGAAAGCAGCGGGGCCAACTTTTAGCCGATAAATCATTCTTGCGTAAAGAGAATAAGAATGATTTTATGGAATTTCGCCTTAAATACGGCGATAAGGGACTGGGAATCCCGCTGAAAGAATTGGCATTGCCCCGGCAGGTCAACGTGGTGAGTGTTGAGCGAAGCGGGGAATTACTTATCCCCAAAGGGGACACCATTTTTGAAGCCGGAGATGTCATAACCATTTTCGGCCGCTGCGAGGAGCTTGCCGAAGCCAGGAAAGTGTTGAGCGGGGATGGGGATGTAAG
>CAZURY010000122.1:0-6312 GCA_964623145.1 uncultured Desulfobulbus sp.
TGCAGGAAGAAATGGATCGGATTGCCGGAACCACCACCTTTAACGGTTTGAAGATACTCGATGGCAGCTTTACCAATGCTAAATTCCAGGTTGGCGCCAATGCCAACGAGACCATCAGCGTTACTATCGGCTCAATGAAGACCACCGATCTTGGTCGCTTTGCCGTGGCAGGCGCCAGTGGATCCGGTGATACCGGAGCCGGTGCTGCAACCGCTGCCGGTGCAGATACCAGCGGCGGCAATGGTATTACAGCTCAAACCCTGACCGTTGCCGGTGAAAACGGATCCCAAGATGTCGCCATTACCGCAGGTATGACGGCTAAGACTGTTGCTGAAAAGATTAATGACGTCTCTGGAGATACCGGCGTTGAGGCAAAAGCGGTCTCCAAGGCTGATATTTCCCTGGGCGAGGCAGGTTCTGTCAGCTTTAAGTTAGGCAGCGGTTCCGGCCAGCCAACGCAGACGATCAGCGCTAATATCACGGACACCACCGACTTAACCGCACTGGCCAAAGCTATTAACGATGTGACCGGAAAAACCGGTATCAGCGCCGAAGTAACCTCCAGTGGTCTGCAATTAACCCAGGCCGATGGCAATGACATAAAGATAGAAGACTTCACTACCTCTGCAACCACAACCACAACAATGACTGTTAAAGGCCAAAGTGGGGCTGCAGTGAATATTGATGGCGCCGCTGCCAGTACTACTGATTCAACAACAGTTGCCGGTACGGTGGAATTCACCTCGAAGAGTTCCTTTTCCGTGTCTTCCACGGTAGCCGACTCAGCCGGTAGTGTTATTGATGGTGGCGCCGGTGCCATCAAGAGCTCTGATGCCGAGACGGTCAATGCCATTGATATCTCCACGGTTGACGGCGCCCAGAAGGCCATTGATGTTATCGACAAGGCCCTTGGCACCATCGATTCCGAGCGTGGTGATCTTGGTGCGGTTCAGAACCGTTTTGAGTCCACCATTGCCAACCTGAAAAATATCTCGGAAAATGTTTCCGCAGCCCGTTCGCGGATTCTGGATGCCGATATTGCCCAGGAGACCTCCAACATGACCAAGCAGAACATCCTGCAGCAGGCCGGTGTATCCATCCTGGCCCAGGCCAACCAGGCTCCGCAGATGGCTCTGTCCCTTCTCAGGTAATTTAACCCTTTGCGGGACCGCCCGGACGGCGGTCTCGCAAAGACCTCAATGTTAAACAACAGAGTAAGATCCTAATTTTTTCACAGGGAGGTGAAAAAATGAATATCGAATCCATCAGCGCCAATACAATTGCCCCGCCAAGGATTAATGAACCAGTCCAGCAGGTGGAGCGATCCCATGATACAGCCCAAAAAGAACCCCAGGCCGATACAGCAGCGCAAAAAAAACTGCAGCCTGAAGAGCTTCTTAAACAAATAAAATCCCTGACAGATGACGGTCAATACAGTGTCCGTTTTGAAAAAAACGACGACATTCACGAAATGGTGGTAAAGATCGTTGATCAAAAAACCGATGAAGTTATACGGCAAATACCGCCGGAAGAATTGATCAACCTGACAAAACACCTGCAGGAACTACAGGGAAATATTGTTGATACGGTAAGTTAATCAACTTTTACGTTTACAGAATTATGCTGCTGACTCCCTCCTGCTAACACGACGGGTAGGGAGGGCAGGAGAGGTGTATCCGTAACAGAGAACAGATGACAGATGACAGTTTTATTTCCGCCTACGGCGTGGATAACTGCGGTTGATTACACTTATATTTTCTGTATCATTGTTCGGAATCTGCGCTTACCTGTTGTGCCGCTATGGCATGCTGGTTTATCCACATCTGCAAGGCTGGGAAGAGTACGATGAAACACAAGAATCAGGAAACGGAGTAAGGCATGGCTATTCAATTTGGCGGACTCGCCACCGGCATGGACACCAATTCCATCATCAACAAACTGATGAGCCTTGAACGAATGCCCATTGGCAACCTTGAGGCGGATAAAAAATGGATGAACAACCGTCTGGCCGCCTTTACCAAGCTGGATGATAACCTGCATTCATTTCTTGATTCCATCAAAGATCTCGGCAAGGCGGATACCCTGCAGAAACGCTCGGTTAACCTGAGTACCGACGACTACATGAGCGCCTCGGTTTCCAAAGACGCCCTGCCTGGTACCAGCTACCAAATTGAGGTCCAGTCCCTGGCCCAGGTGCAGAAATCCGTATCCCAGGGAGGATTTTCCGCCAAAGACAGCAATACCTTTCATACGGGCACTATCTCAATCACGGTTGGCACGGAAAGCCATGATATTGAAATAACCGACGAAAACAATTCCCTTGAAGGTATCATGCAGGCCATCAACGATGCCGACATCGGGGTAAAGGCCGGTATTATTAATGATGGTTCAGCCGATCCGTACAGACTTGTTCTGACCGGTCAAAATGTGGCCACGGATTTTTCCCTGGATGATTCGGCCCTTACCGGTGGCGCCGGCGCCGATACCCTGGGTGTTTTTGAAGGCCCCGGCGGAACCAACAACCCACCGGTACAGGAAGCAACCCGGGCCCATGTGATCATAGATGGAATTGATATTTACAGCGACTCCAACACCTTGACCGAGGCCATTCCCGGGGTCACGCTGGACCTGGTCCAGGCAAAAACCGGCGAGACAACCAATCTTAATATCTCTCTGGACAAGGGCGCCATCAAATCTACCATTGAAAAATTTGCTGAGGGGTATAACAAGGTCGTCAGTTTCATTACAGGCCAGTCGGTGATCGACGGTGAGGGCGGCGGCGTACTTTCCGGTGATTCGGGAATCAACTCCTTGAAACGGCACCTGCAGAACATGTTGACCACACCGTTTTCCAACTCAGGGGTATTCACCAGTCTGTCTCAACTCGGCTTTGAGACCCAGAAGAATGGAACCCTGACGGTGAACGACGAGGTTCTCTCCAAGGCGATTGATGAAAACCTGGACAGCGTCACCACTCTGCTCTCCGGTGAAGACGGTAAAGACGGGCTGGCCAAACAGTTCCAGGATTATCTGGAGTCCATGACCAGTTCAACCACCGGCATGCTGCAGGGACGAAAAACAAGTATAAACAGTTCTATTAAACGGATGGACAACCGCATCGAAACCATGGAAGCACGACTCGTGCAGCGGGAAAAAACACTCCGGTCTCAATTTACAGCCATGGAACAACTGGTCAGCGGTATGAACGCTCAGTCTTCATATCTTGCCCAGCAGATGTCGGCCATTTCAAATATGATGAAGTAAAGGTGATACAAATGAACAGTTACACCAACAACTATCTTGCCAACCAGGTGAACACCGCATCCCCTGAGCAGCTTATGCTCATGCTGTATGACGGAGCTGTTCGTTTCGCCTCCATGGCAATTAAGGCCATTGAG
Source organism: uncultured Desulfobulbus sp. (assembly GCA_964623145.1). Lineage (GTDB taxonomy): Bacteria > Desulfobacterota > Desulfobulbia > Desulfobulbales > Desulfobulbaceae > DRLX01. The sequence continues at coordinate 3,399 of CAZURY010000122.1, forward strand.
GACAACACCCCTGATAAGCGATCATATTATATCAACAAAACCTATGCGATCCTGGCCGAATTTGCCGCTACCCTTGACCATAACCAGGATGCCGGTCTTGCCGACAACCTTGATGCTCTCTATCATTATATGCAACAGCGCCTCATGGAGGCTAACCTGCAGAATGACACAGCGCCGATTGTTGAAGTCAAGCAACTGCTCACTGAGCTACGGCAGACCTGGGCCCAGGCCATTGAATCGGAAAAACAGGGAAATCACCCTGCCACTGCCGGAGGCGCTCCCCTGGGAAAGCCTGAATATAAACCCTTAGCAGCGGCCATGTAAAAATGTCAAAATTTCATGAACTCCTCCAGCAATCCGTTCTGCAGCACAGGCGGCTTCATAACCGATTGAGCGCCATTGAAAAAAGACTGCCCATCCTTGATCTTGAGTCAACGGTGCGGGCAGCCGATGATATGGACGCTCTCTTTACCGCCATTCAGGTAACCGATCAACAAATCCTGTCGATTATGGATGCCGAAATAGCAGCAGAATACAGTGACCTTATAGAAGAACGAATGGAACTTGGGCAAACCCTTCTCCATCAGTATCAAATGATCTTGCCAAAATTAAAAACCAGGTTGGCCGGCTACAAGGCAGAGCTGTTTAAAATCAAGCATGGCCTGCAGACCATGGGCGGATATTCTCATGGTTCGGCAGTCGCAGGCAATATTATCGATACTTCAAATTAACGGCTGGATCACAATCATTTTTCAGCCGTTTTCTGAACTTCCCCAAAAAAATCTTTTTTTCTTCCCCGTGGTATGGCAAACTGTCAATGAATGGGACTCAGGAGCAACCAGCCTGGATATTTCACAAAGGTCGTAGCGAAATATGCGGGCCAGGCTCCACCTGTCCATATCCTGGTTTTCTACACATTCTCTCTACTCTACAACCAGAGGTTGATCCCGTGCCAACGCTTGATGAAATTTTTTCACAAATAGAAACAGGCAAGGCGGTCCGTATCGCTCTACCGATTACCTGCTCAACGGAGAAAAAACGTGTCAGTTGTGTCTATCAACAAACGAATCCGCCGGAATTTCAACTGCTTTTCACCCCCGGCAGTCTGCCGACGAATACAATTGACTACAACCGGAAGACAGCGGTTCTTCTTGATATAAAAGGGAAAAGTGTTTCCCTTGCCGCAGATATACAGGAAAAAATCAATGACCAAACACTGAGACTTGTTGCCCGTGAAGTCATCAGCCATGAACAGCTGCGCGATTATTTCCGGGTTGATGTCGCCGCTCCGCTGGTAGCCCGTCCGGCATTGGTAAAAGATCAGGAATGGAGTTTAAACGGTGAAACTGTTGATGTCAGCGGCAGTGGACTACTGGCTGTCTTTACACAACCGATAGACGAGGGAGAACCGGTTCGGGTCGAGCTTATCCTGCCCACCGGAGATGCCGAGCCCATAGAGGCTGTTGCCCATGCGGTCAGAAGTCGCAAAATCGCAGACAACCAATACCAGGTTGCCCTCCATTTTGACATTATTGATTCCGAAGACAGAGATAAAATAATGGCCTGTTGCTTTGAAATTCAGCGCAAACATCTCCGGCTCAAGGTACAGGTGAAAAATCCGGAATAAAGAATTCTTCAGTGGTCCAACACCACTATATCCACCCCGGCCTCTTCCAGCAGAACAACCGCTGTGCCTTGATGCTTTTCCGGGATGACAATCTCGTCAGGTTTCAGTGATAAGAGCCAGTTACCGACCAGCAAGCCCCGTTTTTTTTCCTCACCTGCGTGGGGATTTTCAACAAATTGTCGTTTAATGACCTGCTTTTTTTTCGTATCCACTGTTTCAACAAGAAACCAGGGCGCCCGAACAAAATGTTTTGAAACCTCTCCTTCCGGTCTCTCCACTGGAGTAATCCGACGAATAATGGTGTCTGCGGCGAAATGGGGACGGATTCGGGCCATGACAACCAGAGGAAACTTCCGGGGAATCAATTCCTCCAACCGGTCAGCCACATGATCGGCCAGTTTATGCGACGGGGTTTTCATTATCACATCCATATCGACGATAAAACGCCCCCCGGCGGTTCGACTCAAACATTTCTGTACTTTGGTTATCCGCGGATGCTCCTCAACCATGGCAATAATCTGCCGTTCCATTTCACGATCCATGGAGGCATCAAGCAGATCCTTGAGTGCGGTCAAAAGAAGCGCTGCGCCTGCCCTGAAGACAAAAAGAGCAACAACGGCAGCCGCCCACCTGTCAAGCGCATAGCCGAATTTTGATGCAAGCAACCCGATAAAGACAACGGTTGTCGACAGGGCATCTGCAAGATAATCCCTGGCATCGGCCTGCAAGGCGGGTGAATTCAGACGACGGCCTGCACGCAACTGATACATACCGAAAACCAGGGCTATAACCAGAGATGTTCCCGCGACCGGTAAGGCAACCGCTACATCAGGCAGCTGCTTAGCGCCGAAAATCGCCTGCCTTGCTATTTCATAGGCAGCAATAACAACGGCAATGGAGGTCACCAGGGTGGCAACAGTCTCCGCCTTATACAGTCCATAGGGAAAAGAAGGATGCTCTCGCCCGGCAACATAGAGACCGACATAAGTGGCCATTGAGGCCAGCACGTCGGTTCCGGAATGAATGGCATCGCCTATCAGGGCCGTTGAGCCGGACATGGCGCCGGCAACGCCCTTGGAGACTGCAAGCGCCAGATTAATCCCTATGGAAACCGCAGCCCGGCTCCTGGCGGAAAGAAGGTCCTGTTTTGATTGTTCCGAAGACATACATCTATAAAAAATTAACTGAACCCATGGAAATTTTACCAAAAGATGAATAGAATCAATGTACCTGCCGGTGAATGTTCCAACAAGACTTTTCTCATCCGCCCCGGGGACTTATGCTTTT
>CAZURY010000123.1:0-6271 GCA_964623145.1 uncultured Desulfobulbus sp.
GCCTGCATGTACATCTGTCCGAACGATCTGATGGTTCTCAATGTTGAGGAGATGAAAGCCTACAATCAGGAGCCGGATGCATGCTGGGAGTGTTATTCCTGCGTGAAGATCTGTCCCCAGGGCGCAATTTTCGTACGTGGTTATGATGACTTCGTACCGTTGGGAGGCCAGGTGCATCCCATGCGTTCTTCCGACTCTATTATGTGGACTGTTAAGTTCCGTAATGGAAATGTTAAGCGCTTCAAGTTCCCGATCCGGACAACTGCTGAAGGTGCTGCCAATGAGTATGCCGGCGAGAAAGGTGCAAACCTGGACGACGAGTGCCTGCTTCTCGAGAGTGATCTGCCCAGCCCAACCAAATTGGCCTAACGGTCGTATGATTGAGTGATTAAGCAGAAAAATCTATTCAAAAAAATTATATGAGGAGATAGAAATATGGCATTACCGAATAAGCCGAGAGGTGAAATTGCTGCCGTTGTCGATCCGGAAGTTGTAGAGCACAGCTGTGATGTGCTGATCGTTGGTGGTGGTATGGCTGCCTGCGGAACCGCATTTGAGATTAAAAAATGGGCTGATGACAGCCTGAAAATCATCCTGGTTGACAAGGCCGCTCTGGAGCGCTCAGGCGCTGTTGCCCAGGGTCTGTCCGCCATTAACACCTACATTGGTGAGAACGCCATTGAAGATTACGTCAAAATGGTTCGTAATGACCTGATGGGCGTTGTCCGTGAAGACCTTATCTATGACCTTGGTCGCCACGTTGATGAGTCTGTAAAGCTGTTTGAGGAGTGGGGCCTGCCGGTATGGAAGAAAGATGCCGACGGTAACAACTTGGACGGCGCCAAGCCTGCTCCGACCCTGCGTGAGGGTGGAACTCCAGTACGTACCGGTAAATGGCAGATCATGATCAATGGAGAGTCCTATAAGTGCATCGTTGCCGAGCCTGCCAAGAAGGCTCTGGGTGAAGAGAACGTTATGGAACGTATCTTTATCGTTAAGATGCTGCTTGATAAAAACCTGGACAACACCATTGCCGGTGCTGTTGGTTTCTCTGTTCGTGAAAATAAAGTTCACGTTTTCACCTGTAAGACTGCCCTGGTTGCCTGTGGCGGCGCTGTAAATATCTTCCGTCCGCGGTCCACCGGTGAAGGTAAGGGTCGTGCATGGTATCCGGTATGGAACGCCGGTTCCACCTACACCATGTGTGCTCAGGTTGGCGCAACGCTGACCATGATGGAGAATCGTTTCACCCCGGCCCGTTTTAAAGATGGTTACGGCCCGGTTGGCGCATGGTTCCTGCTGTTTAAGGCTAAAGTACAGAATGGTCTGGGCGAGTTCTATGCCGGTTCTGATGCTGCCAAAGAAGAGCTGAAAAATTATATGCCCTATGGCGCTTCCGCCGTTACTCCTACCTGTCTGCGTAACCATCTGATGGTTAACGAGTTCAAGGAAGGACGTGGCCCGATCTACATGGCTACAGATGTTGCCTTGAATGCCTTTCTTGATGAGAAACGTGCCGCCGGCATGGACGAGAAGGAAGTTAAGAAATTCTGGAAACATCTTGAGTCCGAGGCTTGGGAAGACTTCCTGGATATGTCTGTTGGTCAGGCCGGTCTGTGGGCTGGCGCCAATATCGAGCCTGAGAAAACAGGTTCTGAGATTATGCCGACCGAACCGTACATGCTGGGATCCCATTCCGGTTGTTGCGGAATCTGGACCTCCGGTCCCGATGAAGACTGGGTTCCGACCGTTGATGGTACCCGCGCTCATCAGTACAAGTGGGGCTATAACCGTATGACCACCGTTGATGGTCTGTTCACCGCTGGTGATGGCGTTGGCGCATCCGGTCATAAGTTCTCTTCCGGTTCCCATGCCGAGGGTCGTATTGTTGCCAAGCAGATGGTTAAATACTGTCGCGACAAATCTCATACTCCCGAACTTGCCCAGTCTGCTCAGGAACTGGCCGATCAGATCTACGCGCCCGTTAAGCTGTATCATGAGCATGTCGGGGCTACTACCCATCAGGATGTCAATCCCAATTACGTTAAACCTTCCGGTTTGATGATGCGCCTGATGAAGGCCACCGATGAGTACGGCGGTGGTGTTGCCACCTACTACATGACCTCCGGTAAACTGCTTGGCATCTGCATGGATCTGCTCCAGCTGCTCCGTGAGGACGCAGAGAAGATGGCTGCCGGTGATCTGCATGAGCTTCTGCGTGCATGGGAGAACTACCACCGCATCTGGTGTGTTGAGGCTCACATCCGTCACATCCAGTTCCGCGAGGAGTCCCGTTATCCGGGCTTCTACTATCGGTCTGACTTCCCGACCTGTGACGATGAGAACTGGAAGTGTTTCGTCAACTCCACCTACGATCCGAAAGCCGGTGAGTGGAAGTGTGAGAAGGTCGATTGTATCAACATCATTGAGACCGATCCCTGGCTGTAAGATCAGGTTTCATCCCTTGATGATCTGACTGGAAATCTCCAGGCCCCAATGGGGCCTGGAGATTTTTTCTGTATCCTGACGTTTTTGTTTGAGTTGACCCAAAAAATGTGTTTTTTGTGTCAATTGAACCAGAAATCAACCTTTTCATCAATACCAGCAGTAATGGAGGTTAGGCATGAGTGACACTGCAGGAAATGGTGCGGTACTGGTTGTGGGTGGTGGTATCAGTGGTCTGACCGCTGCACTTGAAGCAGCGGAAGTCGGTAATGATGTGTTTATCATCGACAAGAATCCGTATTTCGGTGGCCGTGTTGCCCAGCTCAATCAGTATTTCCCGAAACTTTGTCCCCCGACATGTGGCTTGGAAATCAATTTCAAGAGGATTAAAGACAACCGCAAAATCCGGCCCTATACGATGACCACTGTTAAATCAGTGTCAGGCGGTCCTGGTAATTTTGAGGTTACCCTTGAAACAGCCCCTCGCTATGTCAATTCAAACTGCACCGCATGTGGTGACTGTACCGATGCATGCACGGATGAGATCGACAATCCATTCAATTTCGGCATGGATAAATGCAAGGCAATTCGTCTGCCGCATGAAATGGCCTTTCCTCGTCGTTTCGTCCTCGATAAAGAGGCGTGTTCCGAGGAATGTCTGTCTGCTATTAAGGCCGCCTGTAAGTATGACGCCGTGGAGACGGAGATGCAGGCCAAGACCTTCACCGTCAACGTAGCTTCAATTATCTGGTCCACGGGATGGAATCCCTATGATTATAAAAAACTGGATAATTTAAAGCCGGAATCATCATCTGCGATCATTACCAACATGATGATGGAGCGTATGGCTGCAGATAATGGACCGACAGGCGGAAAGATCCTTCGCCCCGGCGATGGTAAAGAACCCGAATCTTTCGCCTTTGTTCAGTGTGCCGGATCCCGGGATGAAAATCATCTCGAGCATTGCTCATATATCTGTTGTATGGCAACTTTTAAGCAGATGACCTACATCCGTGAGCAGTATCCGGAAGCAAAAATTTATGTCTTTTATATTGATCTCCGAACCCCTGGAAAATATGAGCATTTTCGTGAAAAATTAATGAACGATGAAAATGCTGAATTTATCAAGGGTAAGGTTGCCGATATTATTGCCGAAGAAGACGGTGGTGTAACAGTAGTGGCTGAAAATGCAGTTACTGGAGGCAAAATCAGGCAGAAAGTTGATATGTGCGTACTGGCTACCGGTATGCAGCCGGCTCTTGGCGATGCAGGCAAAGCCTTTGGCGTGAACATGGATGGCAACGGTTTTGTCGTTTCTGAACCTGAAAACGGCATGATTGCCGCAGGTTGCGCAAAATCAGCGGTTGATGTTTATACCAGTGGTCAATCATCTACAGCTGCTGCCCTTAAAGCAATTCAGATCGGACGGTAGGAGGAGAGTCAATGGATAAAGTATATGGTGCATATCTCTGTACTGGTTGTGGCATTGGCGACGTCCTGGATGTTGATGGATTGAAATCTGCAGCTTCCGACACCGGCGTCGAAATGCAGGATCATTCCTGTCTCTGCGGCGCAGAAGGGCGTGCCCTGATAAAAAAAGATATCGATGATAACGGCGTAAATTCAGTTATTATCTGCGCATGCTCTCCCCGGGTCATGCAGAATGAATTCAACTTCGGCGATGGCATAATGACTGTCCGGGGCAACCTGCGTGAGCATGTTGCATGGACGGCTGATACCGAGCGTGAAGAAGAAGGTGTTGATGAGTTTCTGCAGGAGTTGGGTGAGGATTACGTTCGCATGGCTGTCACCCGCGCCCAGAAATCTGAACTGCCTGAGCCGTACAAACTGGAAACCATTAATAAGAGCATTCTGGTAATGGGTGGTGGTATCGCAGGATTAACTGCTGCTCTTGAGGCCAGTAAAGCAGGATACAAGGCAACAATCATTGAGAAAGACGGACAACTTGGTGGCAAGGCTCTTGGTTGGCGCAAGATGTTTCCAACCAAGTATCCCTATACGGATCTTGAAGAGCCGAACATAGCCCAGATGATTGCTGATGTCGAGGCTGATTCAAATATTACAGTGAAGACCGGTAGTGAAGTTGCTCGGATTGGCGGAGCGCCGGGAGAGTTTAATGTAACAATCAAAGCCACTGGCACTAAAAGTGAATGGGATGCCCCTGCCAAGGTCGGAGTTGACGAGCAGGATCTCATTGATAAGGGTGAGATGGAAGATCCGAACGCTGGATTAAAGCCGTATACCGAGCTTAATCCGGATGGAGAAATGTTTGGAGCCGTTGTTCTTGCCACCGGCTGGCGACCTGCTGATGTATCGGAATATGAACATCTTGGCTATGGTAAGTTGAAAAACGTCGTCACCAACGCTGAATTTGAAAAACTTGCCAAAGATGGAAAAGTGCCGGCAAAGGTTGCTTTTATACAAAGCCCAGGCAATCAGGATAATGACAAAGATTTCCCCTATTGTAACTCAGTAACATCCATGGTCGCTTTGAAGCAGGCTCGCTACGTGCGCGAGGATAATCCTGAGGGTCAAGCCTATATTCTCTATCAGCATATGAGAACCCCTGGTAATACGGAGTTATTTTACAAGGGAATGCAGCAGGAAGATGGAGTATTTCTGACCAAGGCTGCTGTTACCGGAGTAGAAGAGAGTGGTGATTCACTTGTTGTTCATGCCGCCGATACTCTGCTTGGTGAAGATCTTGATATAAATGTTGATATGGTCGTTCTTGCCGCCGGCATGGTACCGACTACCGTTGATGAGCCAACCATAAATCTTGCCTATCGGCAGGGTCCGGCCTTCCTTGATCTCGATCTTTTCGACGGTTATGCAGATTCTCATTTTATCTGCTTTCCTTATGAGACCAGGAGGACCGGTGTCTATACGTGCGGTGGTGTTCGTAAGGCTGAAACAATGGAAGAGACCATTGATGACGCAACCGGCGCTGCTTTAAAGGCCATTCAGTGCATAGAATCAGCTGACCGCGGTGTTGCCGTACATCCACGTTCCGGCGACTTGACCTATCCTGAATTTTTCTTTCAACGATGTACACAGTGTAAGCGTTGTACGGAGGAATGTCCTTTTGGCGCTCTTGACGATGATGAGAAGGGTACGCCTTTGCCGAATCCGACTCGTTGTCGCAGGTGTGGTACCTGTATGGGCGCTTGTCCTGAACGTATTATCGGCTTTGCCGATTATAACGTTGACATGATCGGCTCCATGGTCAAGGCCATTGAAGTACCGGATGACGATGAGGACAAATTACGCATCGCTGTTTTTGTCTGTGAAAATGATGCGTATCCCGCCATTGATATGTCAGGAATGCACAGGAATAAATTAAACAAACTGGTCCGGTTTATACCGGTTCGTTGTCTTGGTTCCGTTAATATGGTCTGGATTAAGGATGCCATGTCCTCAGGTATGGATGGGGCTCTGTTGATGGGTTGTAAATACGGTGATGATTATCAGTGTCACTTTGTCAAAGGCTCAGAAATTGCCAATAAACGTATGGAAAATATTGGTGAGACTCTTGGAACCCTTGGATTGGAGCCTGAACGTTGTTCCGTCCGGCAGATAGCGATTTCCGATTACGATAAAATTCCTGGAATAATAGAAGAATTTGTCGAAGAAATCATTGAGCTGGGTCCGAACCCGTTCAAGGGCTTCTAGCCTCTCTGTTTTGTCGATACTGTTGCCATCCGACTTTTGTGCCGGATGGCAACATTGAACCAATAGAGTCAGTAACTTTTTTTTCGACATATTGAATTACTCTCAGGACAGGAGGAAAAAATGTCTATGAACG
>CAZURY010000124.1:0-6258 GCA_964623145.1 uncultured Desulfobulbus sp.
TGCAATCGCCGCATTCAACCAGACCTGCAACGCTCAATTCAGGATACAAGGTATTTGTTTTCCGGCGGTTAAACCGGTCGTATTTCCACCTTGCCCTGCAAATAGTTTTTGACCTGGCCGACAGGTACCTCTTTACGGTGAAAAATACCGGCAGCCAGGGCCGCTTCAGCATCTGTTTCGACAAAAACCTCAAGGAAGTGGGCGGCCGATCCGGCCCCACTGGAGGCTATTACCGGGATGGTTACCGCCTGGCGGACACTGGTAATCAGCTCCAGGTCAAAGCCGGAATTAGTGCCGTCTTTGTCAATACAGTTGAGTAAAATTTCACCGGCGCCCAACTGTTCACAGACCCGGGCAAGGGTCACGGCATCAAGATTTCTTCCCTCTCGTCCGCCCTTAATGGTGCACTGATACCAGCAATATTTTTCTCCCCCGGGTCCGGGATAAGCAGTTTCCATAACCTGATGCTCAACCGCATCCGGGGATTCGACGTAGACACGCCGAGGATCGACAGAGATTACCACCGCCTGATTCCCGTAAACCCGGGCAATCTGCTCAATGGAACTCATGCCGGTTGTTTTGCCTGTTTTGAGGACTTCTTCCACGATGAGAACCGCATCCGACCCAATGGAAATTTTATCGGCGCCGGAACGGAAATATTCCGAGGCTACTTCAAGGGCGGAGTAGCGCCGACCGTTGCGATCTGTAAAATCGCGGATACCGCCGCCGATGGTCAGGGGAACAAACACATTTTTCGACGTCTGCCGGAGAACCTGGATCATCGGCATGTCTTCCAGAGGAAAATCCCTGAATCCGGTAATATTGAGAAAGGTTATCTCATCGGCGCCCTGCCGGTAGTAATCTTCGGCCAGCTGAACCGGCTTGCCCAGGTTGCGGACGTCGCCTTTTTCACGGACATCATACTGATCGCCTTTGGTGACGACCAGGTCACCTGCATCGTTGGAACGGACATCAAGACAGGCGATGATACGTTTGGCAAGCCTTGTCGACTGCGGGCATTGTTGCGGTATAACGGCCTGCCGGCTGCCGTCAAGGAAGTTTTCCAGAATTTTCAGGCCGACCCGGCCGCTTTTTTCAGGATGAAACTGGGTGGCGATAATGTTACCCTGCTGCACGGAGCTGACAAATTCGCACCCATAATCGGTGCTGGTAAGAACGACATCCCTGTTGTCGCATTCCACATAATAGGAGTGAACAAAATAGAGCTTTTCGTCGCCGACCAGGTCATTGAATATCCGGGAGGACTGCCTGGCCTTGTACCCGTTCCAGCCGATATGCGGAACCGAGAGTTCGGTGTCAAACCGCTTAACTCTTCCCGGTAGAAAACCCAGTCCGGGCATGTCCGGCGCCTCTTCACTGGAGGTAAACAAGGCCTGCAGCGCGACACAGATACCAAAGAACGGCCTATCTTCTCTGAGATAGGCAAGCAGGGGTTCGATGAGCTGTTTATCACGAAGGATCTGCATCATGGCCCCGAAATTGCCGACTCCGGGAAAGACAAGCCTGTCGGCCTTTGCAATGTCAGCGCCGTTTTTGACCAGCTGGACGGTTTCGCCAAGGTGTTCCAGGGCATTGATTACCGAACGGACATTGCCGGCGCCATAATCAAGAAGAGTAATCATCCAATCGCCTCATCGGGTTGTTATTTTTTAATTGAACAGAAAAAAGACTCTATCGCACACGTTATGGACAAGGCAAGAAAAATAAAGAGAGAACCGGGGAAAAATATATGCAGGCCATAGTTCTAGCGGCCGGTTTTGGTACCCGGTTGCGTCCATATACCCTGATTCGTCCAAAACCGCTTTTTCCCGTACTCAACCGACCGTTGTTATCGGTGCTGCTTGACAGGCTCGGAGACCTCGGCTGCCGCCGAGTTGTCGTCAACTGCCATCATCTGGCAGGACAGGTTCAGCAGGCCCTTTCCTGCTATCCGGAGGCGCTCTGTCAATTTGAGCCTGAAATCCTTGGCACCGGTGGTAGTTTGCGCCTTGCCCTTGCCTGCCTTACCAGCGAGCCTTTGTTGGTCATGAACGGTGACATTTTTCATAATGTTGATATCCTGGATCTTTATGAACACCATCGATGCTCAGGCAATAAGGTTACCCTGGCCGTTCATGACTATCCTCGTTTCAATACCGTTGCCGTGGCCGGTGAGCAAGTGCTTTCCTTTAAGCCGGTCAAGCAGGACCAGGTTGGCGGGGCTGAACTGTTGGCCTTTACCGGCATTCACGTGGTTGAACCGGAGGCGCTTACCCAAATCCCCCGGAAGAGCTTTTATCATGTTATTGATCTATACCAGGAACTCGCCGGTCGTGGCCAGGTCGGCATAAAGCGAGTTGACGGCGCCTTCTGGCGGGATATCGGAACACCGGAAGACTATCTGCAGCTGCACCGACAGTTGCTTACCGGCAGTGTTGATATGGATTTTGCCGGAGAGGGTAACAGACAGGGCAACTGGCTGGTGGCGGATGATGTACGGTTGGCTGCGGGAGTTGAACTGAGAGACTGGGGCTGTCTCGGCAGGGGAGTCCACGTCGGCAGGGGAACCATACTTTCCCGTTGCGTGGTTTGGGATGGTGCGGATATTGGTGTTGATCGTCGTATTGCGGATGCTGTTGTTCCTTGAGGACGACGAGTGTTTCCCAATTAAAAAATTTTTACTCGACCTTTTTTTTTCGCTCTTTTCCTTTGCTGTGGCCGGTGTGATCGTTCCCCTTAAAGTAATTGATCCAGGAAGAGGCCCGTTCCAGCGACCAATCTTTTGGTGGCAGAATGGGGGTGTCCGCAAGTCCTGTCAGGGTAGTCTTTCGGTCAAGGCGTTGATAGACCCTGACAAAAAAACAGAGCCGTTCCGGGAAGACCTCGCATGCCCCACCTGAGCTGCCGCCGCAGGGGCCGTTGATCAGTTTTTTCGGGCAGCCGGACTGGGGGCAGAGATAGGTGGACTCACTAAGGGTACAGTCACCGCACATCCGACAGTTAAAGAGAATTTCTTTTATGACCCGCTCGCCAAAAACAAGCAGCTTCCTGGCCGCTGCCGAGCTGTCGCAAAAGATGCAAAAACGGGCAAAGACACGGGACAGGGGGCTTGTTTTGGAAAAAAACAATTGATGCGCAAGGTGGTGCAACGGTTTACTGCCCGGTTGTGTTCCAGGATTTAAAGGCTGGTTTGTGCCATCATTTTGATAGAGATACCAGCAGCCTGCAATGGGAAAATGTAAATTCTTCCAGTCGAATGTGCCAAGTTCAAAAAATTGCTGGGCCTGGTCAAGAACAAAATCGACATCGTTAAAAGAAAGACCGTTTCCACCCAGGTGGATGCCTGCAAAACCAAGATGCCGCAATGCCGCCGTCATGCCAGCCGCCCGAAGCAGTCGTTTCTCTTTTCCCTCGCGCTGCATTGTTTCGGCAAGTTCAGGAGCCAGCATCACACCGGGCACTCCTCCATTGGCCATGAATTTCGCTACCCCGGGGCTGGGAATAAAAACATTGGCCAATACCGGTATCCGTATCCGCTGCTTTTTCAGAAAGAGGATCAGTTCTTCATATTTTTTCAGGTCGTAACCCAGCTGGGTAATGATAAAATGTGCCCCGGCTCTTATTTTTTTCAACAGTTTTGCATACTGCCAAACCTGTTCCGCTTCGGTTTTCTTAAAAGGGGAGACCACGCAGCCGCATTGTAAATCAAACGGCGGGACAAGGGTATTGTCCTTTTGCAGGTATCGGTAATCTCCGGCTTTCATACGTTCTACAAGTTGGATGGTCTGGATGGAATCCAGATCGTAAACCGGTTTGGCTTGACCAAAATACGTGTTTTTTGGAAAATCACCGCCTAAAATGAGGAGGTTTCGGAATTGCTGCCGTTGGTAGAGGAAGAGATGGCTTTCAATTTGATTTCGGTTTTTATCTTTCAGAGAAAAATGAATGAGTGGTTCCAGGCCGATCTTTTGTATTTCCGACCCAATGGCAACCGGCGCCAGGGCTGGGTGACCGCCGGCATTGTCGGTGACGGACAGGGCGGTAATCCGGCCATCAATCTTAGCCTGGCGGGCAAACTCCAGCAGGCGGTCTATTTTTTTGCCACCGGCTCCCTGACCGGGAACAAGTTCATAGGTCAGGGTAAACTCCTTTGAATCCGCCAGGGACTCTGCAAATAGGTTTTTCTTTATGGAGTTGTTCTTCATATTCTTAAAGGAGATTTCTCCATCCAACCAACGCTCACATGGAGGAGGCGCCAGGATGCAGGCAAAGTAAAAGAAGCGTATAGCTCAGCGCAGAAGTTGCAGTGCTCATGACGACGATAGTCCCGGCAAGCTTCCCGTCGCCGCCCATCTGACAGGCCATAATGTAGGTGGCAACTGCCGCCGGGGCCCCAGCCATCAGCAGGCCGATGGCAAAGTCAATACCGGAAACACCCAAAAGAAACAGAAAAAACGCCGTCACCATGGGCAGGACAAAGAGTTTCATGGTGGTGGCCAGAGCGGCAGTGCGCAGATCGCCGCGCAATCGCTTCATTGAAAAATTTCCACCAATGGCAAGCAGGGCAAGCGGTAAAGTCATGCCACTGACAATGCTGAGGGAACGGTCCATGATAATCGGTATGGGCAGATGAAAAAAACTCCAGAAAATACCGACCAGGGATGAGAGAATCAGGGGATTAGTTATCATCTGCCGGACGATTTTTCCATACATTATGCATTGTCGCTGACCAGGAAGGGTAAGGGCCAGGATGGCAAAAAAGTTCAGCACCGGCACCAGGAATCCAAGCAGAATACCTGCCCTGGCCAGACCTGCATTGCCGTAACCATTGTAAACAATGGCCAGGCCGATATAGGCCAGGTTTCCCCTGAAGGAACCCTGGCAGAAGGCCCCGAGGATCGGGGCAGGATAACCACGCCGGATCCCGTACAGGTAAGCAATAAAGAAACAGCATCCTGTGGCGCCTGCTGTGGCCAGTATTAATCGAAAATTAAAACTGGCTGCAAAATCAGCCGCGCCGATTTTATGGATGAGCAGGAGCGGCAGACAGACATAAAAAACCAGTTTATTCGTCTGCTGAAAAAAAACATCATTAACCAGGCCGATCCTTCGAATGGACCAGCCCAGCGCAATGATCAAAAAAACAGGAACGACTATTTGAATGACATTCAACATATAGACGAATAGTAACTCCTCACGGGGTTTGTAACTGCGAGCTTGCACATGCGGAAAATTTGTAATTGCTCACAGGAGCGGCAGATTGTGCAGGCAATCATGATCGCGAAAAGATGCTGTGCCTGTGAGCAATTACGACGAATATATCCATATAGTTTCAGAAAGGCCACTATTCTGTAAGAACAGGTGTTGAACCGAATCAGATCTTTCAGGGATTATCTGGAGATGAAAGCGTGGTAAAGGAATGCCCGATTTACTGCTTCTTACCGGGAAGCAGTATTTTTAGTTTTGCAAGGAATGTGGGGGTCTGTTGAAAGTGTGTAATGAAAAAAAACGGACAGTTACCCGAGAAGATCAGGTAACTGTCCGGTTCTGTTAATTAATAAAAGACAATTATGCGCCGGTTTCCAGCAATTCATCCATTTCTTTCTGCATTTCTTCCGACCAGACCACCTTCCATTTGCCATCTTTTTTAACTTCGACTTTATCTGCAACGATGGAATTGTATTTTTCGCTGATCTTGCCGGAAAGACGGACCTGCTCGGTCAGATGTCTGGCAAGTACTGCACGGTCAAGGTTTGGAACAAGATAATAGCTGCCGGTGGAGGTGAGCACTACGAAAGTGCTTTCCAATGCGGCAATGGGATCCTGTTTGTCGACAGGACATGTTTTTCCCATCTGTACACAATGCAATCCCTGAACTGTTCCTTCAACTGTAGCAGCAAGTGCCCATACCGGAATTGACACAAATGCGAGCAGTAGAACAATTGACAATAATCTTTTTTTCATTTTTACGCCTCCATCTTTTTTTATGATAATTACTCTCTTCTGACAACTAGTTTTAGTTTAATACATTTTCTGGAACTGTATTCACCTCCCTTTCTTTTTAGTTTCTGTCATTTGCTGGTCAGTCACTAACGTAGAGGAATTTGTTCTATTTTCGTTGTAAAAACAAAATGTTAATTCCTGGCATTGTATAATTACACTCATGTTGAGCATAATCAAGCGGGGGGAGGTTTCCACAATTCCTTATTATTATGTAACTCCCAAGGTGTCCCTTGTAGATGTATATTAAAACACTAA
>CAZURY010000125.1:0-6244 GCA_964623145.1 uncultured Desulfobulbus sp.
CTAGAACTGATTGCGAAGACCGACAGGCACGATATCGCTTCGTCGTCGATTTTCAGTTTAATAAACAGCAAAGGAGTTGCCCCATGTTGAAAAAAAAGATGCAGAAAGCCCTTAACGAGCAGATTAACGCGGAGATGTATTCAGCATATTTGTATCTGTCCATGGAATCATATTTTCAGTCCATCAGTCTGGGAGGATTTGCCACCTGGATGCGGGGTCAGGTCCAGGAAGAGCTCCTGCATGGCATGAAATTCTACGATTTTGTCTGTGAGCGGGGAGGACGAGTGATTCTTGAGTCGATAAAAAAACCAGAAACAAGCTGGAAGGGGCCGCTGGCCGCTTTTAAGCATATTTTGAAACACGAGCAGATGGTGACGGAATTGATTAATGATCTGGTTGATCTCTCTGAACGGGAGAAAGATCATGCCACCAGAATTTTTCTGCAGTGGTTCGTCACCGAGCAGGTTGAGGAAGAGGCATCTGTTGGTGAAATTGTGGATAAACTGGAATTGATCAAGGATAATTCATCAGGTTTGTTTCTGCTTGATGCGGATCTTGCCAAACGTGCCTTTACCCTGCCGGGTTCCAGCGAGTAGGCGAACCGGTTCAATTTAGGTCTCAGTTAGTTCTGCAAAAGTTTATGGGAACGCCGCGTAAGCTGAAAAAAGAGATATTTGTCCTGCTTGCCGGGCAGCATCTTGATCGGTTACTTGTTGATCTTGAACGATTTCCTGCCAAAGCGGTCGTCAATGTGTTGTTTTCGGCAATATGTCAACTTGATGAATTAGTGCGCTGGCACGCGGTGAGCGCCATGGGCGTTATGGTTGCACATCTTGCCCGGCAAGAGATGGAAGAGGCCCGGATAATAATGCGGCGGCTTTTGTGGAGCTTAAACGATGAATCCGGCGGCATTGGCTGGGGGGCGCCCGAGTCAATGGCGGAGATTATGCATCATCATGCCGGGCTGGCCGGTGAATACATTCATATGCTCATTTCTTATACCCGTCCCGATGGTCCGGAGCTGGAACAGGACGGCAACTACCTTGAACATGAAAGTCTGCAGCGAGGATTACTTTGGGGGCTGGACCGGTTATGCGACCGTCGTCTGGATCTTCTGCTGGAAAAAGGTCTGGCCAACGACATCTTCCCCTACCTGAATTCCGGAGATCATGTGGTGCGTGGCCTGGCGGTAAAAATATGTTCCAGGATCGGTGTTGATCCACCCCGGAAGAGGTTGTTGGAACTCATGACTGATGAATCAACTTTTTCATTTTACCATGAGGGAGAATTCCTTGAGCTACGTGTCGGGCAGTTGGCGGCCATGGCCTGCATGGGGAAGAAGTAATGGAGACCGGGTTGTTTGCGCATGTGGCTGCTCTGCAGTTCCAGGTAGCAAGTGGTAAGCCGAAGGCCAACCTTGCCACAGTGAAAAGGTTGCTTAAATCGTGCCGTTTGCCAAAGGGTACCTTGGTCGTGCTGCCGGAGTTGTGGTCAACCGGTTTTGATATCGAAGATTATACCAGGATGGCAGCCACCACCACGGATGTGCTGGAGAAGCTGGCGATAATGGCCGCAGAATCGGGTCTCGTTTTTGCCGGATCTCTGCTTGAGACTTCTTTTGTGGGTGATGATCAGGGAAATCCCTACAACAGCCTGTTTGTTGTGGACGGAAACGGGGTCGTTGGTTGCTATCGTAAGCAGCATCTGTTTCCATTCTGGAAAGAGGGGGAGATGTTTACGGCGGGGAACAGGCCGGCGCTTATTTCAACCCCGCAGGGTGATCTTGGCCCCCTGGTCTGCTATGACATCAGATTTGGTGATCTTGCCCGCGGCCATGCCGGCAACGGTGCTTCTCTACTGATTGTGTCCGCACAGTGGCCGGAGAGCAGGGTTGAGCACTGGCGTATATTGCTTCAGGCCCGGGCCATTGAAAATCAGGTTTTTGTCGCTGCCTGTAATAGTTGCGGCAGTGAAGGGAAAAACATTTTTGCCGGTCATTCCATGATTGTTGCGCCGGATGGCCATATACTTGCCGAAGCAGGAAAGGCAGAAGAAGTTCTGAAATCCACCCTTGATCCACAGGAACTCCTGGATTTGCGCAGCCGTTTTTGCAGTGTGGGGGAACGACCATGGCTGCGCCTGGATATTGATAAGATATGTACCCTTGAAGAGTTGGTCGGTAAGGTACAAAAAATACGCAGACAGGGCAGCCGGGTGGCTTTTACCAATGGCTGCTTTGATCTGTTACATAGCGGACATGTCAGCTATCTTGAACAGGCCAGGAGTTCTGCTGATTTACTGATCGTGGGCGTGAATTCGGATCGTTCGGTCAGGTCGCTTAAGGGTGATGGTCGTCCGGTCAACTCCGAACAGGATAGGGCCAGGGTGCTTGCCTCCCTGGGGTGTGTCGATTTTGTTGTTCTCTTTGATGAGGATACGCCGCAGAGGTTGATAAGCACGCTATTACCAGATGTTCTGGTAAAAGGCGCCGACTGGTCTGAGGATGAAATAGTTGGGGCGCCTGAGGTGAAGGCGGCCGGAGGCAGGGTTCTACGAGTGGCTTTTGAACATCAATGTTCAACAACTGCTCTTATTAAGAAAATTCAACGATGATTTACAGCAATGCCGACAGGAGTTGTTGTAATGGAAAAGGAAAGCTTATGACAACGATTAAAGTTCAGGGAATGAAGTGCCAACATTGCGCCGACAGCGCTCGGAAAGCATTGGAAGAAATAGAAGGCATCAGGAAAGTAGCGGTTGAGCTGGATAAGGGCGAGATCGCCTATGAAGGAAATGCTCCCATAGAGGTTATCAGGGCGGCGATTGAGGGTAAAGGCTATCGGGTTGTGGAGTGAGGAAAACGTTCAAACGATCAAACGTTTAAACGTTTGAACGTTTGAACGTTTGAACGCTTGAACGCTTGAACGCTTGAACGCTTGAACGCTTGAACGTTTGAACGCTTGAACGTCCTCTTTATTTTTCCTTCCAGTCCGGTCGCAGAGAGAGCTCCGTCAATTGTTTTCGTGATACCGGTGCCGGTGCATCGGTCAATGGACAGGTTGCCTTCTGGGTTTTGGGGAAGGCAATAACGTCTCGAATAGAATCGGAGCCGGTTAGGAGCATCATCAGGCGGTCGACGCCAAAGGCGATGCCGCCATGGGGTGGAGCTCCAAGTTCCAGGGCGCGGAGGAGGAAACCAAATTTCTCCTCCGCCTCCTGTCCGTCAATACCCAGCGCCTGTAAAACTTTTTCCTGAACATCTCTCTGGTGGATACGTATGGAGCCGCCACCGATTTCATTTCCGTTCAACACCAGGTCATAGGCCCGGCTTTTTACCTTGCCGGGATCAGTTGCCAGCAGTTCAAGCTGATCTTCATGGGGTGCGGTGAAAGGGTGGTGCACTGCGGTATGTCGTTTCTGGTCATGATCATATTCCAGAAGAGGGAAATCGGTGATCCAGAGGAAGTTAAAGGTATCTTTGTCGACAAGATTCAGCCGCCTGGCCAGCTCAAGCCGCAGTTCGGCAAGCACTTGCTGGACAATGTGTAAACTGTCGGCCCCGAAAAGTATCAGATCGCCGGGCTGGGCGTCCAGAGACTTGCCCATGGCTGCCAGCTCGTCTTTATTGAAAAATTTTGTGATCGGTGACTGCCACTCATCCTCCTTGATTTTTATCCAGGCCATTCCACGGGCGCCGAACCTGCCGGCATACTCGGTAAGATTGTCCAGATCCTTACGGGAAAATGTTGCACATCCTTTGGCGTTGATCGCTTTAACCACGCCGCCCTTTTCAATAATGGAGTTAAAGACCTTGAAACCGCAGCCGCGCAGGTCCTCGGTAAGGTCGATCAGCTCCAGGTCAAACCTGGTGTCAGGCCGGTCCGTGCCAAATCTGCGCATGGCTTCGTCGTAGGTCATTTGCGCAAAGGGTGGGGCGAGTTGAATATCGCGGGTGGCGGTAAACAAGGCCTTGATCATTCCCTCGGTGATGGAAATAATCTCTTTTTCATGAACAAAGCTGAGCTCCATATCGATCTGGGTAAACTCGGGTTGTCGGTCCGCACGAAGATCCTCATCCCGAAAACACTTCACCACCTGGAAGTATCGGTCCATGCCCGAAATCATCAGCATCTGTTTGAAGAGCTGGGGCGACTGGGGCAGGGCGTAAAAGCGACCGGCATTGACACGGCTGGGCACCAGATAGTCCCGTGCCCCCTCCGGGGTTGACCGGGTAAGAACCGGGGTCTCTATTTCAAGGAAATTGTTATCGCTTAAGAATGTACGTATCGTCTGAACGGCTTTGTGCCGCATGACAAGTTTGGCCGCCATTTCCGGGCGCCGCAGATCCAGATAACGATATTGAAGACGGAGATTGTCCGAAATCTCGACATCTTCATCCAGGGGAAACGGTGGGGTTTCACTGGTGTTCAATATGCGCAACTCACTGACCAGAACTTCAATCTCGCCGGTTTTCAGTTTTGGGTTGGCCATATCTGCGGGGCGCAGTTCAACCCGGCCGCGAACGGCAAGTACCCACTCACTGCGCAGGCGGTGCGCTTTTTGGTGGATCTCCTGATTGACTTCCGGATTGAAAACAACCTGGGTGATCCCCCAGCGATCACGGAGATCTATGAAGATGACCCCGCCATGATCACGGCGTCGGAGCACCCAGCCCATGAGGACAACTTCTTCTTTCAGTTGTCCGCTGCCAAGTTCATTACAATTATGTGTTCGCTGAAGTGTTCCAAGTGCATCCATTGTTTTTCTGCTCCAAATAGTAGTCAACCGAGGCCTTGTTTCCTCGGGGAGAATTTTTTTTGTGGGGAATTCCTGCCATCAGGCGGCCAGAAGGTTTGCCATTGCTTTCGCCTGTTTGTCAGCTGAGGGTGTCAGGGAGAATACCTGCTGTTTTTGGGTGTTCATGTCTCGTAATACTCCCTCTTTTTCGGCAAGCTCAGTCTCGCCGATGATCAGAGTGAAACGGCTGTTCAGGCGACCGGCCTGCTTCATCTGTGCCTTGAGGCTTCGGCCGCTGTAGTCCATAGCTGCCTTTATTCCAAGTTTTCTACAATGATGCACGAGCAGGGAGCTGTGTTCAGCGGCCTGGGGTCCCAGCGCCGCAATAAATAAATCGGTTGCCGGTTGTTGATGCAGCTCATGTTCGTTTTGCTGTTCCATGAGCAGCGCCAACCGTTCCATACCCAGGGCAAATCCGATACCGGGGAGGTCGGGACCGCCCAGTTGCTTGAGAAGGCCGTCATAACGGCCGCCGGCGCCGACAGCGGATTGAGCGCCAAGGGCATCAGTGATAAATTCAAATGTGGTTCGTGTATAATAGTCAAGCCCCCGTACCATAAATCGATTCACGCAATAGGTGACCTCAAGCAGGTCCAGCGCATGTTTTACGGACGTAAAATGGACCTGGCAGTCATTACAAAGCGAATCAAGAATGGAGGGCGCATCCTGAACCAGGGCTTTGCAGTTTCGATCTTTACAGTCCAGCGCCCGCAGTGGATTGACCGTCAGGCGGCGCCGACAATCAGAGCACAGCGATTCTTCGTGCTGTTTAAGGTAGCGGATGAGTTTATCTCTAAAATCCGGTCGGCAGGCCGGGCACCCCAGAGAGTTGATTTCAAGACTGACCGAAACGCCGAGGCTGTCAAGCAAAAGCTGCCCCATGGCCATGAGTTCGGCATCCACCTGTGGTTCAGTTGCACCTATCACTTCCACATCCATCTGATGGAATTGGCGCAGGCGGCCTTTTTGCGGGCGCTCATGCCGAAACATCGGCCCTATGGTATACAACCGCTGCACGGGTCGCTGTACATGCATGCCGTGTTCAATAAAAGCTCGGAGGATGGAGGCAGTGGCCTCGGGTCGCATGGTGATACCCTTGTCGGCAAAGGTATACATTTCCTTTTCAACAATATCAGTGGCCTCACCGATTGAACGGGCAAAGAGCTCGGTCTTTTCCAGAAGAGGCGTGCGGATTTCCCGCATGCCGAATCGGGCGAAGATGTCACGGGCGACCTGTTCAATCCTCTGCCAGCTGAGGGCCGCGTCCGGCAGGATATCTTTAAAGCCGTTAATGGCTTTGATTTTCACGGTTATTTCTCCTTACTGTGGCGGATATATAGAGTGCATCATCTTGATTTTTTTTCTGCGGTCAAAAAACGTAACCGTTCACCCAGATGCTGTTTCGCCTGCATTACCTGCATAATGTAAACGTTTACCAGTGCCCCAC
>CAZURY010000126.1:0-6233 GCA_964623145.1 uncultured Desulfobulbus sp.
CACTGAACAGCGGTAATCGAACCTTTGGTCGTTGACGTAATACGTTCCTGCAGGGCACCAAGATCGGTTGCAAGTGTCGGTTGATAACCAACAGCAGAAGGAATACGTCCAAGAAGGGCGGAAACCTCGGCACCGGCCTGGGTAAAACGAAAGATATTATCAACAAAGAAAAGCACATCCTGCCCTTCCTCATCACGAAAATATTCAGCAGCGGTAAGTCCGGTAAGGGCAACGCGGGCGCGGGCACCCGGAGGCTCCGTCATCTGTCCATAAACCAGGGCCGCTTTGGGCAGTACCCCTGATTCCTTCATTTCCATGTACAGGTCGTTTCCTTCACGGGTTCGCTCACCAACACCGCAGAAAACAGAAATACCACCATGCTGCATGGCGATATTGTTTACCATTTCCATCATGATAACCGTCTTACCACAACCGGCGCCACCGAACAGTCCCATTTTACCACCGCGTGGAAAGGGAACCAGCAGGTCGATAACCTTGATACCGGTTTCAAGAACGTTGACCTCCGTATCCTGCTCGGTAAATGCAGGAGCAGGGCGATGGATCGGCATCCGTTTGGAATCATCAATCGGACCCAAGCCGTCAACAGGCCGTCCGACAACGTTCATAATTCTGCCAAGGGCAGGTTCGCCGACAGGGATAGAAATCGGTTCGCCGGAGTCCCGACATTCCATACCCCGGACAAGACCATCGGTCTGATCCATGGCGATGGTACGAACACAGTTATCACCCAAATGCTGTGCTACTTCAATAACCAGGTTATCAGCTTCGTCACTGATTGCCGGGTTGGTCACAAACAATGCATTAAGAATTTCCGGAAGATCACCCGCCTCAAACTCTACATCAACAACAGGACCAATGACCTGTATAATTTTTCCAACTCTCGAATCACCCATTTGAAATGGCCTCCTCTATCAGATTAAATACCCAAGGTAGTCTCGTTAGCCTTTCAGCGCCTCAGCACCACCGACAATATCCATCAACTCGCCGGTAATGGCTGCCTGACGAGCTTTATTATAAAGCTGAGTCAACTCAGCAATAATATCTTTACAGGCGTTGGTCGCATTATCCATGGCCGTCATACGAGCGGCATGTTCACTGGCACCAACCTCAAGCATCGCATGGTACACTTGAACATTAAGGAACAGGGGAAGCAGCACTTCCATAATTTCCCCGGGTTCCGGCTCATAAATATATGCTCCGCTTACCTCGTTATTATCAGACTCAGCATCTTCTTCAGCTTCTACCGGTTTTATCGGCAACAGTTGTTCCACCTCCGGTTTTTGCACAGCGACAGAGTGAAATTTCCCATAAACCAAATCAACCTGATCACTTTCTTTATTAATGAAAGCCTCGCTGATTCCCTGTGAGATTTCCCGCGCATTAAACATCTGAAAGGTTCCCATGATGTCTTTATAAGAGGCACGGATTTTTCCCGTTTTTCTCAGGCTCTGATACGCTTTGTTTCCCACCGTAACTATCGAGACTTTTTTACCTTCAGCCTCATATTGTTTAATAAGTTGGAAAACTATTTTGATTATATGGGCATTGAAACTGCCGCACAAGCCGCGATCCGACGTAACCACGACAATTTCGACGCCCTTAACCTCTCGAATTTCCATGAGGGGGAGGTTACCACTATCCATACCACCGGAGAGATCCCCCATGGTCTCGGCAAACTTTTCGGAATACGGGCGAAAGGACTCCATCTTCTCCTGAGCACCCCGCAGTTTTGCGGAGGCGACCATATTCATCGCCTTGGTGATCTGAGAGGTCTTGGAGACGCCTTCTATTTTATCTTTAACATCCTTTAATCCTGGCATGGGATTTATACCTCAAGGCTAATCTTAATTCAGACCCTTAGTGGCCTTAAAAGTCTCTCCAAATGCAGTAAGGGTTTTACGCATTTTCTCTTCAAGGCCGGAGGATATCTCCTCCTTTTCCTTCAACTCGGAGAAGATAGACGGTTCATTACTTTGTATATAGGTATAAAGTTCCTGCTCGTAATCACCAAGTGTATCAACCGGAAATTCATCAAGGAATCCTTTGGTGCCGGCAAAGATGATGGTTACCTGCTTTTCCATGGTAAGCGGCTGGTACTGGGGCTGCTTAAGAATTTCAACAAGACGCTCACCGCGCGTCAACTGTGCCTGGGTGGCGGCATCAAGATCGGAACCGAAGCCGGCAAAGGCTGCCAGCTCACGATACTGGGCAAGATCAAGACGCAAAGTACCGGCAACCTGTTTCATCGCCTTTACCTGGGCTGCACCACCAACACGAGATACCGAGATACCAACGTTGATTGCAGGACGAACGCCGGCAAAAAACAGGCTTGGCTCCAGGAACACCTGACCATCGGTAATGGAAATAACATTCGTAGGAATAAAGGCGGATACGTCACCGGCCTGGGTCTCAATAATCGGCAGGGCCGTCAGTGAACCTGCACCAAGCTCATCGCTGACCTTGGCAGCACGTTCCAGCAGACGTGAATGGTTAAAGAAGATATCACCAGGATACGCCTCACGTCCAGGAGGCCGCCTGAGCAGCAGAGACAACTCACGGTAGGAAACAGCCTGTTTGGAAAGATCATCATAGATGATCAGCGCGTGTTGGCCGTTATCACGGAAATACTCACCCATGGCACAACCGACCATTGCCGATACATACTGCATCGGAGCAGGATCGGAGGCACAGGCGGCAACAACCGTGGTATATTCCATGGCACCATGTTTACGCAGCGCTTCCACAACCAGGGCTACCGTAGATTTTTTCTGACCGGTTGCCACATAAATACAATGAACGTCGGTGTCTTTCTGGGCGATAATAGCGTCAACGCAGAGTGCTGTTTTACCAATCTGCCGGTCGCCGATAATCAACTCACGCTGTCCACGGCCGACCGGGGTCATGCCGTCAACCGCCTTGTAACCTGTGTAGCAGGGCTCATGGACACCTTTACGGGCGATAACACCGGGAGCAATTACCTCCATTTTCCGGGTTTCCGCACCCTCAATCGGCCCCTTACCGTCAATGGGCTGCCCGATACCGTCAACCACCCGCCCTTCCAGCGGAGGACCGACAGGGACCTGAGCAATTTTGCCGGTTCTTTTTACAACATCGCCTTCCTTAATATAACGGACATCACCCATAACGGCGACACCTACGTTATCCTCTTCAAGGTTCAAGGCAAGGCCCATAATTCCACCGGGGAACTCAAGAAGCTCCATGGCCTGACAGTTCTCTACTCCATAGACACGGGCAATACCGTCACCAACGGAGAGAACCGTTCCTGTTTCCTTCAGGTCTACATCACTTTCGTAGCCAGCTATTTGATCTTTTATAATCTGACTGATTTCTTCGGCTTTGATCTGCATTTGACTATTCTCTCCCCTTGATAGATTCTTTTAATCCATTAAGTTGTGTTTTTATACTCCCATCAAGTACCAGGTCGCCAACCTTGGCAATGACCCCACCAATAATAGAAGGATCAACACTGGCCTCAAGCGTAACCTTATTCCCTGTAATTTTCTCCAGAGCCCGTTGGATCTTTTCCTTCAGGGTATCGTCCAGCTCTATGGCCGAAACCACGGACCCGTGACTGATATTCTGTTCCTTATCAACCATAACCCTCATCTCATGGGCGATGTCCGGAAGGATATCCGCCCTCTTCTTCTCCACAAGAAGATTGAGAAATTTGGTCAAGATTGTGTCCGCTTTAGCAGATTTGGCGATTTTCGCCATAACCTTTTGCCTGACGTCAAGCGGATACAACGGGTTGATTAAAGCATTTTCTATTGACTCCTCTTTATAAAGCTCTGCGATGGCCCCTAAGGCATCTCTATAATTTTCATTTTTGTTCGTCTCTTTGCCCAGCGAAAAAAGCGCCTTGGCATACCGTTGTGCTAAAATTGTCTGTCTCACTGTACCGCACCTACTCTTTCAAGATACTGTTCAGTGATCGCTACCTGATCCGCAGGGGTCAGATTTTTAACGATCAACTCTTCAGCCATTGCGGCTGCCTGTTCGGCAACCTCGTCGCGCAACTTGCGCTTCGCATCAACCAGTTCAGCATGAACTGCCGCCTCAGCCTGACGCTTAATATCCGCAGCCGCCTTCTCCGCCTCTTCAAGAATTCGTTTTTTCTCCGTTTCAGCCAAGGCAACCGCTTTTTCCACTATGCCTTCCATCTCTTTTTCCATACCGGCCAATCGAGATTCAAATTCTTTATATGAACGTTCCGCCTCGTCTCTTTTAGCCTTTAAATTTTCCAGCTCTTCCTTGATATCTTTTATACGACCGGTAAGTGCTGAACCAATAGGCTTGGCAAGAAACTTAACCAACACAATGACAAGACCAAAAAAATTCATGGTCAACCAGAAAAAATCCTTCAACTTGGCAGGAGTTATTAATGCCTCATGTTGCTCTCCCGCCGCATGCTCGACAGCAGTATTTTCCCCTTTTTCCGGCGCAACAGCCATTTCGCCGGACGACGAGCCATGTCCGCCCTCAACGGCATGTAATGCCTGACCACCTGCTGCAGTCGCCTCTGCAGTACCATGTTCTGCGGCAAAAGCTGCCGGCACTGCACAAAGTGCAATCGCCAACAGCACAGGCAGAACAATTTTCATAATTTTTATCTTCATGCCTCCAAACTCCTTCCAAGTATCTTTGCTGCCATTTCCTGGGCAAACCCAGTAACATTATCCGCAAGCTCTTTCCTGGTCTTTTCAACTTGGGAACGTAAATCCGCCAGCTGCTTCTCCTTCTCACCTTCCGCCTGCTGACGAATAGCTGCAAGTTTTTCATTGCCTGCAGCCTGCGCCTCACTTCGAGCGCCATCAAGAGCTTTTTTTGCCTGCATACTTGCCTCATGCATCTTTTTATCTACTTCTGCCTGACGATGCCTGGCATTTTCTTCGAACTGGGCAGCATCATTATTCAGGCCATCAATTTTATCCTGCCGTTTTTTCAAGATAGCCATAATGGGCTTATAGAGTATCCTGTTGAGTACAAACATCATGGTAAGCATAATAAGAAGATGCACCAGCAAAGTAACGTCTATTGTAATCATAACTAATACTCCTGCTAACTTTAAAAAAACTCTCTTAAACGAATGAAAGTGAATGGTGGTTCAGCTCACGTGTGGGATAACTACTTAAAAAAGGGCTTACTGTCAAATCTTTTTTCAGGAAAACAGGGAACAAAATAAAGGTTGCTCTTCGTCGCCATCCCTTTATTCCTGCGGGGATCGCGCATTCCCATCCCTCATTCAAAAAAATTGATGCCTGCCACAAAAAAATTGAAACTGCAGCAACCATCAGTATGACTCGTTCAACCAGCCGATCAGATACCTCATACCTTCTTCCGTTGAGACCTTTGGAGTATATCCAAGGACCTTGCGGGCAGACGCATGTGAGAACCAATGGGATTTTGCCAACTGCTGGGCAACAAAGCGTGTCATCGGCGGTTCGCCGGACCAATGCAATGCTGCATAGGTAATCTCCAGTATAGTCCCGACTGAAAAAGCCGTGCGAAAGGATATTCGTTTTTTCAGTCGTTCAATTCCAAGAGCGGTGAACAAACTGTTCACCCAGTCCCACAACATAACCGGTTCATTTTGACCGATAAAAAATGGTCGACCGCCGGCGCTTCCCGGCCCTAAAAGATTCTCCGCCGCCAGTAAATGCGCCTGCACGACATTATCTATATAGCTAATGTCAATTCTGTTTTTACCACTTCCCACTATTTTCAATTTTCCGGTCCCTGCCCGCTCAATCAGGCGCGGAACAAGATGTGGATCTCCAGGTCCCCAGACAAGATGAGGTCTGAGGGCAGTTGTCCGCAAGCCGCCCGAATCAGCTTGCAACACATATTGTTCAGCAATTATTTTCGTTGCGGCATAGTGACACTGTGGATGTACGGCATAGGGCTGGTTTTCATCAACTCCTTGCAGATCACGGCCGTTGAAAACAACGGAAGGGGTTGACGTGTAGACCAGTGCTGCTACATTATTTTTTCGACAACTGTCTATGCATGCCTTCGTTCCCTGAACATTAGTCTTGTAAAATTCCTCTTTTTTCCCCCATATTCCTGCCTTTGCCGCCACGTGAAAAACCAGATCAGCACCTTTAAAGGCGCGGTCCATAAACTCCCGGTCACTGATATCCCCCTGCAGACAGGTTACGCCCATTGCCGAAAGCTCTGGATATTTCGATCTC
>CAZURY010000127.1:0-6232 GCA_964623145.1 uncultured Desulfobulbus sp.
GTTGTCACTGGTTTGCTGGCGGAGTTTCTGGTGGGGCAGGGCAATCGGGTAATAACCCAGAAACCTGTTCAAACCGGGTGCAGAACCAGGCCGGATGACATTGTACTTCATCGCAGACTGATGGGAACTACCTGGAATGACTATGATGAACAGGGGTTGACCTGTTCCTACTGCTTTCCTTTTCCCGGTTCACCTCATCTTGCCGCCCGACTGGCCGGAAGCCGGATTGAGCCGGTTGAAATCAGCCGTGCAACGGAAATCCTTGCCGCCGGGCATGATTATCTGTTGATCGAAGGAGCCGGGGGACTGCTTGTTCCACTCAATAATGATCTACTGCAACTCGACTATTTCCATCAGTGCGGCTATCCTGTAATTTTGGTTACCTCGGCGCGCCTTGGCTCCATTAACCACACCCTGCTGGCGCTTGAGGCGATCAAGATGCGGGGGGTACCGTTGCTGGGTCTGGTCTACAACGTGTACGGAGAAAATCCGGTGGAGATCGTCAAGGATTCCAGACGAGTGTTTGAACGGGCCCTGTTGAATTATGGTTTCTCCTGCCCGCTCCTTTTTCTTCCCGATTATCACGAGTCACGGTCGATAAATTGGCGACCTGTCTTTGAGCCGTGTATATAAATCTTTAATATATCGATAAATTATCGGTAATGATCTTTTTTAGTCATTGCTCTTCAGCCCACCCTGTTTTATTCTTTAGCCAAAGATGATACTTCTTTCGGGGTTGCTATGCGATTCTTTCTTTTTTTAATCTGTTTTTCTCTGTCCGGTATTGTTTTGTCGTTGCAGGATATACAGGCGGAGCAGCAGAGTGCTGACAGCGCTCGACTGCGTTCAAATATTCTGGCCCTTGATCGGGTGCAAAAAAATATCCGGCGAACCATGGGGAGCAGAAAGAGCGCACATAATCTTTCCGGGCGGGAAGAACGTGAACTGCTGATTTTTGTCGATTACCTGATGGAACGTAATCGCCAATACTGCGGGCAGCTCGAAAAGCAGGTGGGTCAGGAGGCCGTGGCAGATCTTCCCTGTCCGGATGAACTGCCTGAACCTCCCGGGATGAAGGCAAGGACAACGGGTGAGGAACTGGCTGACCTTGACCGACAGCTTGATGCGTCCCTGGGTGAATTTGACGAAATGCTGCTGAAAGAGCAGGAGCGGATTGCAGCCCATCGGCCCAGGCAGCGTGAATCCGCTGGTTCTGCGACATCGGGTGGCGCCGGCGATTTTGGTGGGCAACAGGGAAAGCAGGGAAATGGTACCGAATCCGGGATTCAAGGCGCCCGTTCGGAGGCGGGCCGGGAACAGGGCCGGGCATCAGGGGCAGTCGGACAAAGAGACACTACCGGTCCGGCGGCAGCCACAGGGACAAAAAACTCTGGTTCGCCAGGGCAGGCGCAATCCGGCAGCGTCAACGGCACCGGCAGGGACAGGCTTCATGCCGATGATGATATTGTAGCCAGACAGCTGCGTGAGGCCGCAGAAAAGGAAACCGATCCTGAACTGAAAGAAAAACTCTGGCAGGAATATAGAAAATATAAGGCGGGTCTGTGATGTATCGATATGGATATTCGCATATCAGGTCCATTTTTCTCTCTGTTCTTTTTCTCCTGTTTGTTGGCGGGTGTGCCAGGGTTCCCGGTAATCAGGTCATACATGGTATCCGGCCCATGGTTATGGACCATGAACCTGATTCTTCGGAGTTGCTTGATGTTTCACTCAAGGTGTTGGATCCCGGCGCCCTGCCCGAAGACCCGAAGGAACGGCAGGGGCTTTCACCCGAGATTCGGGATGCCGAGGCCCGGTTTTTTCCTGTTCATTTGAAATATACCCTGCAGGATACCGGTTATTGGGGAACGGTACGGGTCGTTCCCGATGATGATATCGGCGCTGACGTGCTGGTGCGCGGCAGGATTGAATATTCCGATGGCGAGAGTTGTGCGGTGGCGATTGAGGCCGTGGATGCCACCGGCCGGGTCTGGTTCAAGAAGACCTATGCGGAAACTGCACGTCCCGCAGAACGTGCTTTGACCCAACCGGAACAAAAAGATATCTTTCAGGATCTCTTTACGACCATTGCCAATGATCTGGCCGCATTTCGTACCAAACTGACACCGGCGGAGGTCACGGAAATCAGGGAAGTGGCTGAATTACGTTATGCCGAAGCCATGGCGCCGGATGCCTTTAAGGATTATCTGAACAAGGATGCTTCGGGTCGCTATCATATTCTTCACCTACCTGCCCGGAATGATCCCATGCTTGCGCGAGTGCGTAAATTAAAGGCTCGTGATGACATGCTTGTCGATGCCATTAACGGCTATTATAATAGTTATTATCGCGATCTCTGGGAACCGTACACCGATTGGCGAAAATTTCGCGGTGAAGAGGTGTCCACCATGCGCAAGCTGGAGCGGCAGGCACTGACCCGGCAGATTCTTGGTGTTGCCGCCATCGTCGGCGCCATTGCCATTGGCGTTGCCGGAGACAGTGATGTCGTCAATCGGACGGGTTCACTGCGTGATGTGATGATTATGGGCGGTGCGGCTTCTGTCTATTCCGGTTACCAGAAGGGCAAGGAGACCGAAATAAACAAGGAGGCCATTGAGGAACTGGACACCTCTTTTAAAGCGGAAGCCCAGCCCCTTGTTGTTGAGATCAACGGGGAAACCATTCGCCTGACCGGGTCTGCCGAACAACAGTACACCCGCTGGCGGCAGCTGCTTCGCGCCATGTATGCCAGGGAAACGGGGATGCTTGACGACGGACAGCTTGATGGGGCAACCCCTGCCGGAGAAATTACACCGGACGGGAATTTATCCGCCGGTCCGGTGGGGAAAGGTGTTGATAAGCAATAATTAAAATCCCTGAATTGAGCTCAATTCAGACAGAAAATTGTCGGACTGTTATTGAAATTATGGATAGCCAACAGAAAGATGCACCCGTTGAAAAAGTGGAAGAGCCGCCGGAGCTCACACCGCCGGATGCGGAACTGGTTACACCGCGTCGGGGCAGTCTTATGCTCCTGTTGCTGGTGGCCTTGACGATTTTTATTGTTCTTGATCTGGCCATCCTGGCCTATTTCCTTCTGCCCGGAAAAAAAGAGGAGAAACAGCCGCCGCCGCAGAAAAGTGAACGATTAATTGGTACTGCCCGGGAACCACAGGGAGTGGCCAAGGTTGAGGAAAATGAGATTCGGACCCGGGAAATCAGCTCTGAGATACGCGATCGCTGGCTGCAGATGCAGGCCGTGGCCGAAGCCGATGGTATTGCTGACTGGGGCGGGCAGCCGTTTACCGTAATCAGAGAGACTGTTGCCCAGGCAGAGCGGTTGATGGCGGAGCAGCAATATGGCAGGGCGGCTGCCGGATATCGGAAGGCCATAAGCAAGCTGCAGGCCTTGCAGGCATCCCGGCCGAAGATGCTGGAGGAGGCGCTTTCCGCCGGGGCACAGGCGCTTGTTGATGGCGACGGCTCGGCCGCGATTACGTCTTTCACCAGGGCCTTGGCGCTTGATTCTGCAAATGTTGCGGCAAGGCGCGGACTTGAGCGGGCAAAAAATATTGATCAGGTAAAAGATCTGTATGCAAAAGCTCTGGCTGCTGAACAGCAGGGACAACTTAAAAGCGCTGAAGATCTGTTGGGTCGTATCAGAGCCCTTGATACGCAGTTCCAGCCGGCAGTCCAGGCCTTATTCCGGGTCCGGGGGCAAATCCAAGAGCAAGAGTTTAATGCACTGATGGCCGGATTTCTTCAGGCCTTGGCGGAAAAACAAGAAAAAACAGCCCGCAGTTACCTGATTCGCGCTGAAAAGTTACGACCGCATTCAGCCTTGGTAGTACAGGGGAAAAGACAGTTGCGCCAGATGGTTGTTGAGCAAAGCCTGGCCCGGCTGCAGGCACAATACCGACAGGCAGTTGCGGCTGAGCAATGGGAACGGGCGGGTGATTTTTGTCTGCAGGCGCTTCAGGTCGATTCGCAGGCCGCTTTTGCCCTGGCGGGACTGGAAAAGGCGCAACAACGTCTTGCCCTGGAAAAGGCCATGCTGGCTATTGTTAATAATCCATTGCGCCTGCAGGAAAAAGGAGTTCGCACCCAGG
This sequence comes from uncultured Desulfobulbus sp., assembly GCA_964623145.1. Classification (GTDB taxonomy): domain Bacteria; phylum Desulfobacterota; class Desulfobulbia; order Desulfobulbales; family Desulfobulbaceae; genus DRLX01. Next base: position 4,110 of record CAZURY010000127.1, read on the forward strand.
CCGGGCAGACTCTGGCTGCAGCACGCAGTGTCCGTGACACCGGTCCACAATTACGCAAGCAGATAACGGACGTGGACGCGTTGCTGGCCGCTTCCGGCCGTCAGGTGGATGTGGTCCTGCAGTCGGACAATGCCACCGAAATTATTATATACCGGGTCGGCAGAATGGGGCGGTTCAGCCGGAAAACAGTGCGGCTCAGGCCCGGTCGTTACACCGTTGTCGGCAGCCGGGCCGGGTATCGGGACGTGCGCAGGGAGTTTGAGGTCCGACCGGGCAGAAAACCACCCTTGCTGCAAATCCGCTGCACGGAGGTGATTTGAGCCGTATTTTTGAAATCATCACCCCCTTGGGAAACCGTACTTTTTCGGATGCCGACCTTCCTTTTGCCATCGGGTCCAGTCGTCATGCCCGGATAGTGTTGCCCAGAGGGCCGGAAACCGTGGCCTGGGTGGCCGAGTCACGCGGTTATCTCTTTCTGCAGGCCGAAGCCGCTAAAGCTGTCTATCATAATAACGAGCATTTACAGGGATCGGTCTGGATAAAATCAGGTGATACCACCCGGATTGGGAATGTTCTTTTGCACTGGATTCTTGCCGGTGATCGGGTTGAGGTCAGGGTCGAGGAAACCGTCGGCATGGATACACCACTCCGGCCGCCCCCGGAACAGCCGGGCGCCGATGTTTCCAAAAAAACATTGCCAAGGGTGGAAAACAGCCCCCAGGTAACCAGGGCTGGGAAAAAGATGGTTTTTCCTGTTGCGCTGCTTCTTGTTCTCCTGACCGCTGCATTTTTTCTCTTGACCGCAAATCGGCTGCGGATTGTGGTTCAACCCCGTCCCGACCATCTTCAACTCTCCGGTTTGCCGCCGACCATCAGAATCGGCGATACCTTTCTCTGTCTAAACGGCCATTACACGGTTTCAGCGAAAAAAAAGGGGTATCATCCCCTTTCAGAGAAAATTAGCGTGGCCGCAGGCAAGGATCATTTTTCTTTTGTCCTTAAAAAACTGCCGGGCCGGGTAACCTTTAACAGTAGCCCTGTCAGCGGAGCTGAGGTGTTTATTGATGGCCATTCTTTTGGCAAAACACCGCTTAAGGATATTGAGCTTGCAGCCGGCAGCCATCGGTTACGGGCGGAAAAGGAGCGTTACCTGCCATTAAAAAAGGATTTAGTTGTTGAGGGTGAGGGAAAAACACAGAATGTGTCTCTGGCTCTGCAGCCGGGTTGGGCCGAGGTATCCTTTGCTTCCGAACCTGCCGGGGCAATGGTCATCCAGGGAGAGATCACCCTGGGAAAAACACCATGTACAGTGGAGGTGTTAGCGGGTCATCGCAGGTTTTGTTTTTCGAAAAAGGACTATGTAGATAAAGAACTGGAACTGGATATATCGCCGGGTAAGCCGCTGGCCCCCAAACCCGTCCGTCTCGACCCTGCGCCGGCTGTTGTCCATGTTGGATCAGTGCCAAGCGGGGCAACGGTTGTTGTTGGGGGAACCCTTTTGGGAACTACTCCGGTGACCATTAACCTGGCGCCGGCAATTCCGCATGAGATTCACCTGCAACTTGCCGGTTATACGCCGGTAATCCTCAAACATCGCTTTAAGGCCGCAACCCGGCAGAAGATTTCCGCAAAACTTACGCCGCGATACGGAACGATTTTCCTGACCACCGATCCGGTCGATGCTGTCCTCTTCATAGATGGGAAAAAATATGGTCCATCCACTGGTCGCCTTCGGTTGACGACAAGGGAGCATCGCTTGACCGTGCGGGCTGATGGTTTTGCAAGTGAGTCCCGGGTCGTTGTTCCAAATGAGCGAACCGGTAAACGGCTTGTAATCCGGTTACGGAAAAAGGGCGTTGGCAGGGAGACGGGAAGGACGATACCGGCTAAGAAAAACGACGGTATGATACTGATTGGTCCGGCAGTTGTGCCCATGGGCGCTCCACGCAGTGAACCCGGCAGGAGGGCCAATGAGCAGGAACGATCCGTACGGTTGACCCGGCCCTGCCTGCTGGCGACGCGTCTGGTTACCAATGGCGAGTTTCGCCGGTTTCAGCCGGGACACCGATCCGGCAATATCGGCGATAAAACCCTGGATGGCGAGAACCAGCCGGTGGTTAATG
>CAZURY010000128.1:0-6216 GCA_964623145.1 uncultured Desulfobulbus sp.
CGGAGTCTACGCTTACCCGGAGTCTACGCTTACCTGTGAAATATGCGGGCTAACCGTCATAGGACGGCAATTCGAGAACCATTGCGTTGTCAATATCATCAAGCTCCATCACCCGGGCAAGAAGATCCTTATCAACCAGGGTGTCGGTATTGAGCAGGATCACGTTCTGACTTGATGCTTCTTCCCGGCCGACGGTCATACGGGAAATGTTGACGCCATACTTGCCAAGGGTAGTTCCCAATGCCCCGATAACACCTGGTACATCCTTGTTATAGACCAGGAGCATGGGCCCGGCAGGCAGGGCTTCCAGTCGAAACGAATTCAACCGGACAAGACGGGGTTCTTTTTTGCCAAATACCGTACCCGCCAACATATTTTCCCCTTTATTCGTCTTTACGTTCACTTTGAGAAGGTTCGTAAAATCGGCTGCCTGTTGGGTTTTTGATTCAACGACTTTTATCCCCCTCTCCTTGGCTATCAGAGGAGCATTGACAAAATTGACCGCATCCTGAAGAATAGGAGTAAACAACCCTTTTAAAAACGCAACCGTCACCGGTCCTGTATCCTGATCGGCAAGGTCTCCTGAAAATTCCAGATTTACCTCCTGCACGCTGCCCCGGGCAATCTGCATATGCAACGAACCAAGCATCTCGCCGAGGCTGATGTATGGACCAACCTTGGCCAGCACTTCGTCACTGACGGAGGGTACATTTACCGCATTGCGAACAGCGCCTTTAAGTAGATAGTCCGCGACCTGCTCGGCTATGGCAGAGGCAACATTTTCCTGAGCCTCACTGGTCGAGGCCCCAAGATGGGGGGTACAGATAAAATTTTTCAAGGCCAACAGGGGTGTTTCTTCAAGAGTGGTCGGTTCCTTTTCAAACACATCCAGGGCCGCACCGGCAATCTTCCCCTCTGACAGGGCCTCATAGAGAGCCTGTTCATCAAGAACACCACCACGGGCACAGTCAATAAACATGGCATCTTCCTTCATGTTGGCGAAAAATTCTTTGGAAAGAAGATGATGCGTACCTTTGGTCAAGGGTGTATGTACACTGATAAAATCAGACCGCCTGGCAAGTTCATTGAGTTCTACCAACTCGACCCCTAGTTTTTCCACAAGATCAGCCGGCATAAAGGGATCATAGGCAATGACCTTCATCTGTAATCCATGGGCCCTGGTACAGACAATGGACCCGATGCGGCCTATTCCGACAATCCCAAGCGTTTTGCCGGTTACCTCCCGCCCCATGAAGCTCTTTTTTTCCCATTTCCCCGCCTTCATTGAAGCTGTTGCCTGGGGAATATTTCTGGCAAGGGACATCATCATGGCAATGGCATGCTCAGCAGCGGTAGTAGCATTGCCGTCAGGGGCATTCATCACCACAATCCCTTTCTGGCTCGCTGCAGGGATATCGACATTATCAAGCCCGATACCGGCACGGCCGACAACTTTCAACTTGGTGGCGGCTTCAACAATATCTTCCCGAACTTTGGTGGCGCTGCGAATGACCAAACCGTCATATTCGGGAATGATCGCCTTGAGCTCTTCCGGCGGAAGTCCGGTTTTAACATCTACTTCCAGACCTGCTTCCCGAAGAATCTTTTCGCCTACGGGCGCCAAATTATCACTGATTAATACCTTCATTTTCCTCCCCCAACACGGAATATTGCACTATGAAAATCAGCATGGCTGCACCGGTTGACCGGAATACAGCCACAATGAACAATGAAAGCACCGAATCTGCGTCGATTCTCTTGAAAATTGTTTTCGACATACTGCCGGTATGCCGGCAAACAATTTCCTTCGCGAATCGACGCATCATTGGCACTTTCACGCATTTCTCAACGACCTTGGTGAAAAACGCGGCTTAGTTATTGATTTTTAATCGTGAACCAGGAACTATAACGATATTGTTGCAACCAGACAATATAAAAACCACCATCTTCACCGTCAGATGGTATATTACTTTTTTACTGCCTTGCATCTTTGACCGCTAATGGCTATACAGGACAGTTTATTCACGGCAAAAATAGTTGCCCTGTTATAGAATATTTTTTTACATGAGGAATAAAAAATGACTGAAGTCAGGGTTCGTTTTCCCCCCAGCCCTACCGGATATCTCCATATTGGAGGCGCCAGGACTGCATTGCTTAACTGGCTGTGGGCCAGAAAAAATAACGGCAAGCTTATTTTGCGCATTGAAGATACCGATGCCGAGCGATCCACTAAAGAATCCATTGCCGGTATCATTGACGGACTTACCTGGCTTGGCCTTGACTGGGACGAAGGACCCTATTTTCAAACGGAATTTTCAAAGGACCATACCCGGGCTGCGCAAAAGCTGATTGACTCCGGGCATGCCTACAAATGTTTTTGCAGCAAACAGGATCTTGACAGCAAGCGAGAAGCCGCACTTGCAGCGAAACAGGATGTTCGTTATGACGGTACCTGTCGGAAACTCACAGCTGCACAGGTCCGGGAAAAAGAGGCGATGGGTCTTCCATCGGTTATCCGTTTCAAAGTTCCCCGTAAAGACGGTGTGGTCTGTTACGAAGACAAGGTATTGGGGACCATTGAACGGGCTTACTCTGATATTGAAGATTTTGTTATTGTCCGCTCCAATGGAAAACCACTTTACCTGCTCTGCAATGTGGTGGATGATATAAGAGATCGTATCACCCATATTATCAGGGGCCAGGATCACATGACCAATACCACCAGGCAGGTCCTGCTCTACCAGGCCCTTAATGCTCCTATTCCTGTCTTTGCTCACATGCCGCTTACCCTTGACCTGCAAAAGAAAAAAATTTCCAAGCGCAGTCACGGCGAAATTGTCTCTGTTCAATTCTACCGGGACAAGGGTTTTTTGCCCTGGGCTTTATGTAATTTTCTCGTTCTGCTGGGATGGAATCCAGGTACTGACCAGGAGATTTTTTCCAGGGAAGAGCTTATTCAATCATTTACCCTTGAGCGCATATCAAAAGTCAACTCGGTTTTTAATTATCAAAAGGGAAATGCCAAATTTTTTACCGACCCCAAGCTGATCTCAATCAACGAGCAGTATCTGCGCAGCATGGATATAGATGAGCTTGCCCAACTGGTCAAAAAAGAACTTGAGGAAGAAGGTTTATGGGATGATGCCTATGACGGTGAACAACGCGACTGGTTTCTCTCGACACTTGCCTTGATCCGTGACCGCTTTCATACCCTGAAAGACTTTACCACCGCCGGCAGGGCATATTTCAGTGATGACTATGAGATAATGGCCAAACCACTGAAAAAAAATATTCGCAAACATCCCCGGTTAAAAATCTGGCTGCCCATGCTTGCCAAGCGTTTTGCCGGGCTGGATTCGTTTACCGAAGAGGAGGTTGAACGGGTGAGCCGGGAATTGGCAATGGAGCTGGATATTAAACCAGGCATTCTGATTAATGGCATGCGGACCGTATTGACAGGGCAATTGGCCGGACCATCCATGTTTACCGTTTTGGTTACCCTGGGCCGGCAAAAGGTTATCACCCGCCTGAGTAACATTGACCATCTTTATAAGGACTAAATGGTGAGATGCCATGACTGATCAAGCTAATGAGAAACCCGTTGACTTTATACGCCAGATTATTGCCCGGGACCTGAAAAGCGGCAAGCACAAACAGGTTATTACCCGTTTCCCCCCGGAACCCAATGGTTTTTTGCATATCGGCCATGCAAAATCTATTTGCCTCAATTTCGGGATTGCCCAGGAAAACAACTCGGTTTGCCATCTGCGCTTTGATGATACCAATCCGGATAAGGAATCGACCGTTTATGTGCATTCCATCCAGGAAGATGTTCACTGGCTTGGATTCGACTGGGGGGAGCACCTCTATTATGCCTCGGATTATTTTGACAAGCTGTATGCTTTTGCCGTGCAGCTTATCAAAAAGGGTAAGGCCTATGTTTGTCATTTAAGCAGTGAAGAGATGCGTAAACATCGTGGCACGCTGACTGAACCAGGTAAAGAAAGTCCGTACCGTGATCGAACAATCGACGAGAATCTCTCCCTGTTTGAGCAAATGAAAAATGGTGATTTTGCTGAGGGGACCTGTGTTCTTCGGGCAAAAATAGACATGGCCTCACCCAATATTATCATGAGGGATCCGGTCATATACAGAATCATGAATGCCACGCATCATCGCACAGGGGACAGGTGGCATATTTATCCCATGTATGACTTCACGCACTGCCTTTCCGATATGCTCGAAGGTATCACCCATTCCCTCTGTACCCTGGAGTTTGAAAACAATCGGGCGTTGTATGACTGGGTGCTGGACACTCTTGAAACGCCCTGCCACCCCAGACAGATCGAATTTGCCAGGCTAAATATAAACTTTACAATAATGAGCAAACGAAAACTCCTGCAGCTGGTCGACGAAAAGCATGTCAGCGGCTGGGATGACCCGAGAATGCTCACCATTTCCGGACTACGGCGTCGTGGTTATACCCCGGCATCCATACGCAATTTCTGTGACATTATCGGGATTGGCAAGCGTGATTCCTGGATTGATATGGGGGTATTGGAAAAAGCGGTCCGGGATGATCTCAATGTTACGGCGCCAAGGGTTCTTGGCGTGCTCAGACCACTGAAGGTGATTATAACCAATTATCCGGAAAATGAAGAGGAAGAACTGATCGCCATGAATCATCCGCAGGATCAGACAATGGGAACACGCCCCCTGCCCTTCTGTAGAGAACTCTTTGTTGAGCAGTCTGATTTTATGGAAAATGCGCCGAAAAAATTTTTCCGACTCTCCGTGGGCAGGGAAGTACGGCTCAGGTATGCCTATTTCATAACCTGTCAGGAGGCCATCAAAGACGAAAAGGGAAATATCATTGAATTGCGCTGCACTTATGACCCGGAAACTCGTGGGGGTTCCGCTCCGGACGGACGCAAGGTCAAAGGGACCATCCACTGGGTTTCAGCCCGCCATGCCCTACGGGCTGAGGTTCGGCTCTACGACAGGTTATTCACCGTTGAACATCCGGACATGGACAAAGAAAAAGATTTCAAAGAATTTATCAATCCGGATTCATTACAAATACTTAAAGATTGTGCCCTGGAACCCTCGCTGGCCCATGCAAGCCGGGACGACAGATTTCAATTTGAACGCCAGGGATATTTTTGCCTGGACAGCAAAGACAGTCTGCCGGAGAAGCCGGTATTTAACCGCATTGTCACCTTGCGTGATTCCTGGGCAAAATTAAAGAAAAAAAAGGGATAAGCCAGCTTGGCTGGGCCAAGTTTTAATAGTTGAAAAAAAATTGCTGCAGGTTGTTTTAGCCCACATATTTTACAAAGGTCGGCGCGAAAAATCTGAAAGTACCGAATCTGCAACGCTATCACGCATCGGAGTCTGCGCTTACCTGTGCAACATGCGGATTAGACACTGGTAAGGATAATCGTAAACGTTTACATTATGCAGATAATGCAGGTGAAACAGCATCTCGGTGAACGGTTACGGATAATCTACCAAAGGAGAGTTGAATTCTGAATGATGTTCAGGTATCAGCGCCAAACTCACCGGCTACCTGTATGGCAACCAGGCGAGCAACAAGCACAGCCATAAAAAACTGGCCGATGATTGCTTCGGTCTGACAAAATGATGCAGCAATAGGTGTTTTGGGCAGTATATCGCCATACCCTAGGGTTGTCAGCGTTACCATACTGAAATATTGGAAGGAATGGAGAAACTGGAGATGATCCACAGAATGACGGACTAAATCACCTGAAAATGATTCGGGATGAATCATCTCCAGTAACACATACAACATGCCCCAGAACATTCCGATAATCAAATACAGAGAAAGTGCTCCCGATATCAAACCGGCTGTGATGCGGCGGGCGGAAAAAATCAGCCGGGACAGCACATAAACAAGAAGCCCGAAATAGAGACAGAGAATAAAAGCACTTGCTGTTAAAGAAAAAGAAACAAGATTAAAAACATCCACCCAGAACAACAGGAGGGTTATCGCCATAAGCAGCATGGTCCAGAGAAACATTTTACTCTGCCGATTAATGGTATAAACAGCGGAGAGGAGAACACAGGAAAACAACAGGCTGACAGAGATGCGCATCGAGGGTATTGATAAAAGGACAGGGCTGAGAAGCTGATAAAGCAACAGCCAGGCAAGGAGATTATGAAAACCCCTGGCAGGGTGAAGCGATTTCATGATTA
>CAZURY010000129.1:0-1378 GCA_964623145.1 uncultured Desulfobulbus sp.
AGCTGTTCCACGGATTCGACAACACAGCCGATCCCGTTTTTTCTGATTATTCCATCGGGATCAAAGGTTGTGACCACCGGCAGACCATAATTCCATGCCTCGAGAAAAGTGGTCGGAAAACCCTCTATACTGGAAGTGCAGCATAACAGCGATGCTTTATCATACAGATCACTCAAGTCCTCATCCGATACCCTGCCATGCATGCTCAGATTTACAATTTTCTCCATACGCTTTTGCAAAGACGAAAAATAAACGGAATCCGTGTTAGGGGTGCCGACGACATCAAAATGATATTGCGGACATTGCTCGGCAGCATCCAGAAACCATTCAAGCCGCTTGATTTCTATAATCCGGCCGACCCACAGTATATGGACAGTCTCCGATTGCGGGAATAATTTTGCCCTGTATTTTTCTTCAGGGATTGCCCATGTACAGGGCAGTGGAATAACTTCAGAATCCAGTGAAAATTCTTCAACCAGCAAATCATGTTGTCGCTGTGTCTGGGCAAGGATGGAGGCAGCTGTTCGCAGTCCATATCTATACAGAAGCTTTTCGCGCATACGCGGCAACTGCGGCAAGCTGCTGTCGCAGTCGGGGTCGCTGGCAACAAGAAAAACAAATTTTTTCCCCCTCCGGCACCCGAGCGCCGTCACGCCGGTTTCGCTGCCGGCGCCCATCTGCATATACACAGAGGCATCCGCCCTGTTCATTGCGGCCCATTGCAAAGTCATCCGGGGATGAACAAAACGAAGGCCCGGTAACCCGCCCGCAGGCCGATAACTTTTATAGACTGTTATACCACCACAATCCACAGCATCAGGCTGCCCATGGTCATAGGTGATAAAAGCCACTTTTTTCCCTCTGCTTGCAAGTCCACGCGCCAAAGAAACAAGCTGCTTCTCTATGCCCCCGAGATATCGAGGAACCGTTGCACCGGAAAGCAGGTCATAACACTTGAGTCCGACAATACATACATCACAGGTCGCCATTAACCGACAACCTCCAACATATCACGCAGGGATTGCTCAAGGGGTATACGGGGCCGCCAGCCGCTCAAACGATACAGTTTTTCATTACTGCCGTAAATACAATCAAGATCAACCGTTTTCATTCGTGCCGCCTCGGTGACAATCTGCTTTTTGGACGGGGAAAGATCAGAGAATATGGTAAGCAATTGTTGTATACGTGTCGGCTTACCGGAACACACGTTATACACTTCACCCGCCTCACCATATTCCGCTATTTTCCAGTAGGCTTCCACGGTATCCCTGATATCAATAAAATCCCGCTCGGATTGCACATTACCTACTCGTACCACCCGGCTGTCAACATCAGCGAACTGGGCACAAATTGCCCCGGCAACAAGCCGTCGTGGTAG
>CAZURY010000129.1:1478-4477 GCA_964623145.1 uncultured Desulfobulbus sp.
GTTCCCCCCACATTGAGATGCCACATTTGCGCTTCATCGGCCGGCGGCGCCAGCCCTGCCAAATGATAGATCACAGCAGGCGGCACTTCTGCTGCAATCTCCGACACCGCACCCGGCACGGTTAAATCAACCGGATAAAAAGCATCTGTTCTCACGGAAGCGGATTGTGAACGAGCCAGGCCGATAACCGAAGGGAGCCCCACAACATCTTTTAAAAAATCAACGAGGTATGATCCGGTAAATCCAGTGACCCCGGTTATCCAGACCACACTCACCCGGGGACCTGTAAAAACATATCCTGATTTTTCTCAAATTGTTCCTGGGCCAGTGCATAGTCATCCATACGGCCGATATCGAGCCAGAAACACTTCTCGCGGTAACAACAGACCTTGCCGCCCTCTTCATGCACTTTCAGGATTAAGTCCGGCATATCCATATACTTGCCCGGTTCTACATACTGCATGGCGGAACTACTGAGAATATTCACCCCCATGCTGACCTCAAAATGATAGGTCGGTTTTTCCCGACACCCGGTAAAACGACCATTTTCATCGCTTTCAATGACGCCAAAATCTATGGACACGTCACGCTGGTAACAGCCGATAGTCAAATCCGCCTGTTGCTCCAGGTGAAAATTCAGCATTGCATTAAAATCAAGGGTGGTCAGCAAGTCGCCGTTCATGACGATAAACGGATCGGTCAGGTTTTGTATGAAACCAAGAGGCCCGACAGTTCCCAGAGGCTCTTCCTCGCCTGAATACTCGATATTCATGCCGAATTTCGAGCCATCACCACAAAGGATGCGGATCATTTCGGCCAGATACCCTGTACACAGGGTAACATCCAGGAACCCGAACCTTTGCAGGCGGGTAAGGAGAATCTCCAGAATCGGCTTGTCGCCAAGCGGCACAAGCGGTTTTGGGAAAACAGCGGTCAACGGCCGCAAACGTGTACCCTTGCCACCCGCCAAAATAACCGCTCTGGTATCTTTGCTCGTCATCGTCTTGCCCATATTCTTCTCCCGGTTATTCATACAGTGGCAGGTGCAACATTCACATTCTTTTTAGGCGGCATCATTGCTCATGACAAAAGGATAACATCACTAAAACCGAAACAATCGATCGCCTGCTTCATTATTTATCCTAAACTGGGTGTCCGTTTTCTGCAAGCAACCACTATATACGGTATACATTCTCGCTCTCGTCACACCGCATAGATATCGGCTTTAAACTCCCGCAGGTGATTCTTAATATAGTCAATAGTTTCCTGCAGGCCGGTATCCAGGTCAACCTCAGGCCGCCAGTCCATGAGCTTCCGCGCCTTGGTGTTATCACTGATAAGCCGCATCACCTCACTGCCCTTGGGCCGCACCCTGGCCGGATCCTGGCTGACAGGCAATTCCTTACCCAGCAGACGGGCTATCCGTTCCACCAGTTCACCAATGGACGGACCGTCCCCCACGCCAAGGTTAATTACCTCGCCAATTACCTTTTCGGATTTTGCAGCCGCCAGAAATCCCCTGGCCGTATCCTTGACAAAGGTCAGGTCCCGCACCGGATCAAGACTGCCTAAGGTCAGTTCTCCCCTGGTCAGGGCCTGAACGATGATTGTGGGAATAATGGCCCGCATACTCTGGCGCGGGCCATAGGTATTAAACGGTCTCACAATTGTAACCGGAGTTTCAAAACTGAGCCAGAAGCTCTCCACCAATTTGTCGGCGGCTATCTTGGTCGCGGAATAAGGGGACTGGCCCACGGAAGGATGCTTTTCGTCAATGGGTACGTATTGGGCGGTGCCGTATGTTTCACTGGTAGAGGTCTGCAGCATTCGTTCAACATCATAGCGCCTGCAGGCTTCCAGCACATTTAAGGTCCCGGAAACATTAGTCGCCACATAGGCCGCCGGTGCGAGGTAGGAATAGGGAATGCCGATCAAAGCGGCAAGATGAAAGACATAGTCGCAGCCAGCCACAGCCTTGTCCACGGCAAAGGCATCGGCAACATCACCGGCTATAACTTCAACTGAATCAAGAATATCCCCGGGTACTTTTTCCAGATTATACCAGTTGCTGTTGGCATTGTAGTGAACAAACGCGCGAACGTCATACCCCTCACGAACCAGTAATTCAACCAGATGACTGCCGATAAAACCTCCGGCGCCGGTCACTAAAACTTTTTTCGCCAAGATAACCTCCACTGTAATATGCCTTAGTAATAAAAACTTTGTTCTTCGTCATCCCCGCGATCTTTTGGGCGGGGGTCCAGGCCTTTCACCGTCATCATCATTGTTTATTTCACTGGTTCCCCCACGCCATGGGCGTGGTGGAACGAGGATAATTTGGTGTTTCTTATTTCGAATTTTCCGGTTTATCCGGGTTAGTTGTACGTTTTGTTGCCTGCTTGTAAACTGTTCCCTTCTCTCGTTTACCGATTGCGATAACCAGAACACATATTTCGTTTTCTATGACTTCGTAAACAAGACGATAGCCTCTTGCCCGCAATTTGATTTTATAATGATTTTCAAATCCTCTAAGCTGGTTGACTGGAACATGAGGATTACTGAGCAATTTTTTGATCTTCTTTTTCAGCTGCGCTTGAATGGAATGATCAAGCTTTTTCCATTCTTTGAGAGCCGTAGGGAGGAATTTCAGTTTATAATTCATCAATATCCACTTCCACAGCGGAAATTTTTTCGTTTTCCCTCTCTTTAACTATTATCCCAAGCTGATAATCCTCAATACTCTCCAGTAATTCTTCATAGGTTTCTGCCGGAATGAGATATGCGGTTGGTTTGTTGTGGTTGAGAATAGCAATTGGCTCGCCGTCGGCCTGGTCAATAAGAGCGCTGGGGTTTCTTTTTAACTCTGAGATGCTCGCGGAACAGGTTGCAAGTACTGATTTCATTGTATCACCATAAAAACAATCAAAATAAGACTCAATTTATGGTCTAAATTTAGCGCTTACTTCCGCAATAATCAATATCTTTTTTATACGGCTAAC
>CAZURY010000129.1:4577-6138 GCA_964623145.1 uncultured Desulfobulbus sp.
CCGTATCATATGGCCTGTCAAGCATTGCAACTATTTGAACTGATTCGGGCGGCATGAGTTTCTTTGTATAGTATCGAAGAGGCCTGGATACATTTTCATCGGTGTATTTCACCTCAATCAATGTTTGTAGACGCCCTTCTTTTAGTATGGCAAAATCAACTTCCCGGCCGTCCTTGTCCCTGATGTAACAAAGTTCGTATCGATATCCATCACGATCTTCAAGAAAATGACACCGTTTCAACAGGGTGGTAGCCACAAGATTCTCGAAACGTGCTCCCTTGTTACCTATTACATCGCCATTATCAAAAAAATAGACTTTAGGCGGTTTCAGAATGGCCCTCGGACCGGATTTGACATACGACCGCACTGGAAAAAGCACATACATCCTTTCCAGAACCGTCAACCAGTTCTTCAACGTTTTATGGGCAACCTGCAGATCCTGGGCAATATTCGAAAGTACGATCGTACTGCCGACCCGCTCCCTGAGCATATCAGTAAAGAGCCTGAGCGTCTGGATATTCCGGATCTGCTCGGTATCGCGAATATCCTCTCTGAATACCCGGTCAAATCGTTCCCGTCTCCACCGGCGCGCCTGTCGTTCATCACCGTCTATAAATGGTTCGGGAAATCCACCAACACTCATGAGTCGCCGGAAGGCCGTTTGTTTGTCTATGTCGGCTGGAAATTCATCAAGCGTAAAGGGATGAAGCCGCCAGTAGTGATACCGGCCAAGGAGCGAATCTCCACCCCGTCTATATATGTCCAGTCGGGCGGAGCCGGTCACCAGGATCGAATGATCCTGCCCCATAACATCATAAATTCCCTTGATCCATTGCTTCCACCGAGGATATTTGTGAAGTTCGTCAAACACCAGAAGACGATCTTTGTTTTGCCAGCGTTTTTTTAATAAAGCCCTTCTGTCCTCGTCAAAATCCCAGTTGAAGTAACGTCCCGAAGAAAAATGATCGTTAAGGATATTTTTGGCCATGGTCGTTTTCCCCACCTGGCGGGGGCCACCGACAAAAACCATCTTTTTTTCAAGATCTTCCAGAATATGGGGTGTTATATAACGCATGCGTCCATTATAACCCGATATCCATTTTGGACAAGACTATTATGGAGTAATGGTGAAAATGGACGTTTTTTGTCATTGTCATTGTCAATTCGGTTGCCGGCGTCGTCCAGAGTATAATTGAAAGCGGGGATCCAGGCCTTTCGTCATCCCCGCGATCTTTTGGGCGGGGATCCAGGTTCTTCGTCACCATCAGTGAAACCTAAACCCTCTCCGTCATTTCCGAGGTCTGTTCGTCGGAAATCCACTCTATAATGGCTAACCTGAAATCTGTTATGGACCCCCGTCCCCGACAACAGAACTCGAGGATGACGCACTACCTCAGGCATGACAGATTAAAAATATCCGACAAGAGTCTCTCTCTGCTAAACCGTGATACGCCTGACCGCTACTATGCATCAAGAATTCCCGGATAATATCCACGGCAGCCGGAACTAATCTTTCAACAGTAACTGCACCGGAGGCAACACCAGATGATGTGAAGAATGG
>CAZURY010000130.1:0-6127 GCA_964623145.1 uncultured Desulfobulbus sp.
CGTTCGCATCAAACCTAAAAAATCATCATTATAGGACTCGGCCAGGAAGTATATCAATAGTATAAATAAAAAAGATGTAAACAAAAAAGGGGAAGCTGACATGTACTGTCAACTTCCCCATATCATGGTCGGAACGAGAGGATTTGAACCTCCGATCTCTTGACCCCCAGTCAAGCGCCTTACCAGGCTAGGCCACGTTCCGATCATATTTTTATACCATTATTCAGGTAGCTGATTTTTTTCGCCGTGTACTCGCTCCAGCCGGCATGGACAACCTGTTATCGACCGGATTATCAACTATTGTGGTTTCCTGTAATAATTTTGGTATTATTCGCAACAACTTCCTTATGTTAGCACAACATAAAATTAGCATCTTCAGGTACTATATGTCAACCATTTGTTCCCGGATGATCTATTCCTTGATCCTTACTTTTTGTAAAATAGCACGTAATTCATCTTTGATAAAAGTCAACTTTTCAATCGCCTGTTGACTCTCCTTTCCGGAGCCTTGATCATAGCTGGCAGCACTGACCGATGCCATGGTATTTTTCCGGTAACTCTCCTTTAATACTTTGCGCGCCCCGGAAATAGTATAGCCTTCATCGTGAAGGAGTTTTTTAATTCGCAGTAAATGCTCGACATCTTTTTTACGATATAACCGCTGTTTTGACTTGGCCCGATGTGGCCGAACACGTGGAAATTCGGTCTCCCAATAGCGCAGGACATGGGTGTCAACGCCAACGATCTTGCCGACCTCCCCAATACGGAAGTATTTCTTTTCCGGAATATGTTCCGCCTGAGCAGAAGTCTTTTTCACGTATATATCTACCCTCGATCAAAAAACATTCCCCTGCACCCGGCAGGACTGGTCAACTGTTGAGTTGTTCTCTCAAACGTTTACTTGGCCGGAAAGAAACCATCTTTCTCTTGGTGATCGTCATCGACTCACCGGTTCTTGGATTGCGTCCCCGGCGAGGCGCTTTATCCCTGACGGTTAAAGTGCCAAATTGGACAAGTTTAATGGATTCTCCGGAAATAAGAGTATCTTTCATAACAGCAAAAATTTTGTCCACAAGCTCTGCTCCATTGCGCTGGGAGACACCAAGCTTCTCATTGATTGATGCTGCAAGTTCTTTACGAGTTACATTTTTTTTCTTCATCTATTCAGTTCCTTCGCGGTAGCGACCACCAAATTCGGTCATCAAATACTGTACAATTTTTTCATGGATGTTGTCAACGGTCACATCATCAAGCGTCTTTTTCCCTGACCTGTAAGTTACCGACAGGGCAACGGACTTCATTCCATTCTCTATGGGCTTTCCACTGTATACATCAAATATATCAACAGATTCAACAAGTTCGGCACGATGGTTTTTAACAGCATCAAGTAACTTACCGGCGGGGACCTGTTCAGGAACCAACAGGGCTATATCCCTTTTCATCATCGGATATCGGGGAATAGGGATAAACTGTTTTTCTGATTGGGGCAATTCTCCCAACAGATGCAGATCACATTCCAGAAAGAAAACAGGCTGTTTAATACCCATGTTTCGTAGAACCTGATCCCGTATCTGACCAATTCGCGCGATCTCAACAGTGGAGTCAACCAGAGAAAGAGAAGAGCCGGGAGTAACATAAGGTTGTTCTCGCTCAGTTCCCGTAATATATTCAAGAGATTTTTTGCTGCCTGAAATCCTCAGTGAATCAATGATGGACTCAAGTAATCCCTTTATATCAAAACA
Organism: uncultured Desulfobulbus sp.; assembly: GCA_964623145.1. Lineage (GTDB taxonomy): Bacteria > Desulfobacterota > Desulfobulbia > Desulfobulbales > Desulfobulbaceae > DRLX01. The sequence continues at coordinate 1,743 of CAZURY010000130.1, forward strand.
ATCACTCTGCTTTCCCGCAAAATGGATAGGGGAAGCTGTGGGATAACGTTCACCTGTGCATACTGCACATAACTGGTACTTTTCTTCAGGCTGTTTTCCGGCCTTATGCTGAAAAAAGATCTTACCGATCTCAAAAAGTTTCAAATCCGGTTGCTGATAATTAATGTTCCGTCCCACATTTTCCAGCAGTCCCGGGAGCAGCATGGAGCGCATAACAGCCTGTTCTTCAGTGAGAGGATTGAGAAGCCGTGTTACCTGCCGTCTTGGATCAGCGGGATCAAGACCCATGAAATCAAGGTGTTTTTCATCAACAAAGCTGTAGTTGATAGCCTCAAAAAAACCTTGCCCGGTACAGACGCTGGAGACATTTTTCCTCAGCTCACGAAGCCCATCCAGTACAGGATAGTCCATTTTAATTAAGGGCATGGTCGTCGGAATCTCATTATAGCCAACCAGTCGTGCAATTTCTTCAACCAGGTCAATCTCCCGCTCTATGTCAGGGCGAAAACCCGGTACTTCAACCTGCAGGTTGTTGTCGTCATTTTCGACAACGGAAAACTCAATACCCTTGAGATAATCGGCGATCTCTGTTCGAGATAATTCCATACCAAGCAGGCTGCATACCTTTGCCGGGCGAAGAACGAGATTCCGCCTTTCCATCCGTCCAGGATACTCATCGACACCGCCCTCACAAATCCTGGCTCCGGCAAGCTCAACCATTAGCTGTATGGCCCGCTCCATGGCTACTGGCGAAATATCAGGATCAACACCACGTTCAAACCTGTATGAAGCCTCTGAAGGTAAATTAAGACGACGCGCAGTACGACGAATGGAAATGGGGTCAAAACAGGCTGATTCCAGCAATACTTCGCGGGTATCGGCTGTCACCTCGGAATTGATTCCGCCCATGACCCCGGCAACAGCAACCGGTCCCTCGCCGTCGCAGATCATCAGCATATCGGATTCAAGAATTCTCGTGCTGCCATCAAGGGTGGTAAACTCTTTTTCCTTGTCGGAAGGACACCGAACAATAATTTTACCTTGTCGTATTTTGTTGAAATCAAAGGCATGCAGAGGCTGTCCATATTCCAACATGACAAAATTAGTTATATCAACGATATTGTTGATCGGCCGCATACCGACTGCCAGGAGCTGCCGCTGCAGCCACCAGGGTGAAGGAGCAATGGTAACAGAAGTCAACCTGCGTGCCGTATAACGCGGACAAAGAGCAGGCTCTTCAATGCTGACGGAAAAATCAGCAATACCGGCATCAAAACATGGTACTTTTGAAATGGGCCTGCGTAGTTTCTGACCGGTAAAACCGGCAACCTCACGGGCAATACCCAGAACTGAAGCGCAATCAGGACGATTCGGCGTTAAATCCACCTCAATCATGGTGTCGTTAAGATTAAGGGCATCGGTAAGAGAAAGCCCAGCCTTCAGGGACTCATCAAGCTCCATGATACCACTGTGATCTTCGCTCAAACCAAGTTCACGCGCAGAACACAACATACCCAGTGACTGCGCTCCGCGCACCTTTGCCTTTTTGATCTTCATGCCGTCCGGCAGGCGGGTTCCAGGCCTGGCAAGAGCGGTAACAAGTCCTTGCCTGACATTGGGCGCTCCGCAGACGATTTGCACGACCTCTTCACCGGTATCCACCTGGCAGAGTGTCAACCGATCAGCATTAGGATGTTTTTCGACGGTAAGAACCTTTGCAGTTATAATCTGTTCAAGTCCCTGATAGAGGGAAGTAACTGCATCGACCTCAAGGCCAAGCATGGTGAGTTTGTCAGCAAGTGCCTCCGGCGAGACATCATCCACGGAAACAAAGGTGGAAAGCCAGCTGAGTGTAAATTTCATGGGAGTTACCTGGCAATTAGAGGAACAAGACAGAAATTGAAAAGACTATAACCACTCAAATAAGATGGTAATAAACAACACACTAAAACTGGGACAGGAAACGGATATCATTCTCGTAATAAAGGCGGATATCATTAATACCGTACTTGAGCATGGCTATACGTTCAACTCCGAGGCCAAAGGCAAATCCTGAATATTCATCGGGGTCGTACCCTACCATTTTCATGACCTCCGGATCAATCAATCCTGAGCCAAGAATTTCAATCCAGCCGGTTCTTTTACAGACCCGACAACCTTTACCACCGCAGATAACACAGGCAATGTCGACCTCTGCACTTGGTTCGGTAAAAGGGAAAAAACTTGGGCGGAAACGAACCGCAAGGTCATCGGAAAACATTCTATGGAGAAAACTTGTCAGGACACCTTTAAGATCGGCAAAGGAAACCCGGCGATCAACCAGAAATCCTTCGACCTGCACGAACATCGGCGTATGGGTAATGTCGGAATCACAGCGATACACTTTGCCTGGAGCTATATAACGCAAAGGCGGCTCCTGCTTTTCCATTATTCGTGCCTGCATGGGCGAAGTATGGGTTCTGAGCAGGATTGAGTCGGAAACATAGAAAGTATCATGCATATCCCGCGCAGGATGATGTTTGGGAATATTGAGCGCCTCAAAATTGTAATGATCCGTTTCAACATCCGGACCTTCGGCAACGGCAAATCCCAACCCTTCAAAAATACCACAAATCTCTTCCATTACCTGAGTGACGGGATGCAATTTGCCGGCAGGCAGGTATCTCCCGGGCAGGCTCAGGTCGATAGTCTGTTCCTTATTTTGAGAACCATGTTCAACGGACAAATCCTGCTTTTTCTGTTCAAAAAGCGAGGTTATCTCCTTTTTAACAGTATTGGCAAGCTGTCCGAGACGGGGACGATCTTCTTTGGGAACCTCGGCCAGCTTTCGCATTACCGTGGTCAGCGCACCACCCTTCCGCCCAAGATATTGTACCCGAAACGGTTCCAGATTCGAGGTGTCTGATATTTCGGCAAGGGCTGAGAGAGCTTCCTCTCTCAGCCTGGTTAACTCCTGTTCCATGGTCGGATCAGGCAGAGGCCACACCGGTGGTTTTCACCACTTCGGCAAAGGCATTGGGATCAACAATGGCGAGATTGGAAAGTACTTTTCGATCAAGCTCAATATTAGCCTTTTTTAATCCATTTACAAGACGTGAGTAATTGGTTCCATTGATCTTGGCGGCAGCATTTATTCGAACGATCCACAGCCGACGAAAATTACGCTTTTTTGTCCGTCGATCACGATAACTGTAACAAAGAGCCCGATCAACAGCTTCAACAGCCGTTCTGAAAAGACGGCTTTTTCCACCCCTGTATCCACGGGCTTGTTTTAAAATTTTGTTTCTTCTGCGGCGTGCTTTAAAACCGCGGGTTACGCGTGGCATGAGAATCTCCGTAAATATACATCTTTTTTATTGGAAAAAAATCTTTTGAGGAAAAAATTATCTGTCTAAATGTACGGTAACATGCGTTTTACGGCCTTAAGATCAGATGCATCAATAAGCCCTGATTTACGCAGATTTCTTTTTCGCTTCGTTGATTTCTTGGTCAAAATATGGGAGGTAAACGCCTTATTGCGGCGTATTTTACCAGAACCGGTTGCCTTAAACCGTTTGGCTGCTCCTCTGTTCGTCTTCATTTTCGGCATAACTATACTCCTTGCTGATGCAGGCTGTTTCCTGCCATAATTTCTCTATTTATTCTGTCCTGCCCGATCTCACATAATTATCACTTGCAAAGCCGGCATCCCAAGCGGCGCCAATCCAGCCTGCGTGAACGACACAAGGATGCGAGCAGTAAACTCTGATTCAGGATTTTGGCCCGACAAACATCACCAGTTGCCGCCCTTCCATTCGCGGCTCCTGGAGAATAACACAATCTTCACGCAAGTTTTCCGCTATCTTGTTAATGGCATTGAGTCCGACGGTCTGGGCATAAATAATTTCACGTCCACGAAACCGCATGGTCACCTTGACTTTATTGTTCTGATCTAAAAATTTTCGGATCTTTTTGATCTTAAAATTAAGGTCATGCTCTTCAGTCTTTGGCCGGAATTTAATTTCCTTGGTTTCGACCGTTGTCTGTTTTTTCTTTGCTTCCTGCTGTTTCTTTTTCAGCTCGTAGCGGTACTTATCGAAATTCATCAGACGACAGACCGGGGGGTTCGCCTTGCCGGACACTTCGACCAGATCAAGCCCCTGGTCATCCGCCATCCGTTGAGCCTCACTTGTCTTGAGAACCCCTATCTGTTCACCTTCAGCACCAACCAGCCGTACCTCGGGATAGGTAATGGCCTCATTGGTTTTTACCCGAATTTCCATTTTCTGCGGTTTGTTTCTTCCCCGACGTTTGATGTTCCTTCCTCCCTGCTTATGATTCTTGTGAATTGTGATGGCGTCGTAAAAACTTCGATCGACAGCAAAGTGTGTCCTGTGGCGATTCTC
>CAZURY010000131.1:0-6117 GCA_964623145.1 uncultured Desulfobulbus sp.
AAATATCTGTTTAATTTTGCATTAATACCTGCAGTGCTTCAAGCTCATCGCCAAATAATACCGTTTCCGAGGTTAACGGTGTCTCCAGCACCAGTACCTGTTCACCGTTCATACTCTGCAGTTCCAAAGGGCAGTTTTGGTTTTCCGTTAGGGAAAGAAGTTTTTGTATTGCGTTTCCGGCTTTTTTTGAAAGCCCCGATCCCCCTGCCAACTGATCGTCTCTAACCATTTTCATGGAAAGATCGTTCTGGGCTCCAGCTTCAATGGATTTGCTTAAACTTATCGGATTTTCCTGTGTTTGTCGTAAAATTTCCTGTTTTAAGTAGCTCATTGCCTTTTCCAGGAAGGCATTTCTGGCGCGGAGATGATCAATATAGACCTTGGTCTTAAGGTCAAGATCAGCGCTTGGGTATTGCGGCCCAATGTCTTTTGTCTTTTTTCTGTTCCGGTCCGGAGATTTCTCGGCATATTGCTGCTTACGTAAATCAATATACAGGCGCAGCTGTTTGCTGTTCATTATACTTTGTCTCTTGGGACTTCCATAATGATTTTCCGTATATTGTGCCACACGGGAATAGTTGAGCAGCCCTTTCATATCTTCAATGGCATCGCAGGCCCGCTTGACCCGCTCAAGGGATTTGTGAAATTTCGCGCTGCTGCTTTCCTGGAGTAACCGTTTGAAACAGTCCTGAGCGTTTTCCGGTTGCAGGGTCATTTTTTGGTTTCCTCCAATGTTGTTCCTTGAAATAATTCGGGTAGAGGCTGTTCTATTCTATAATCTTCAAGGAGTTTTGTCGTAAAATTCCGTAATTTTTCATTTTGCAGCATGGTCATGGGCAGGGGTTTTCTCTGGTCTATGGCTTGTTGAATTTTTTCCTCTCCGAACTTATCGCTTAGCCATCCGGCCAGTACCGAAGCTATGCGAGTTGCGTATTTCTCGTCAGGAATGTTAATCAGCAATGTTTCCGGTGAATGTTGGGCAAGGATTATATTCATAAATTCCCTGAGAACACGGCCCGCATTTTCCGGAATCGGGTACCCCTGTCGCTCTACCAGCCGTGCCTGTTCAATGATATTGCGCACCAGGCCAAATTCTGTCGTTTCCATGGCTTCAACGGAAAAATCATCCACGCTCAGCCTGGCATTGCCGATAAAGGTTAACTGGTCCTGCCGGGAGTCGGCTGAATCCTTAAGCAGATTGAATGATTCAAAGAGCATTTCATAGCGGTTGGTCCATTCGATACATAAGGGTTCCAGTAATTTGTTCAAGGTATGGATGCGCTCGGATAATGTCTGCTTTTCTGTTTCAAGACGATATGCGGAAGCTGTTTCCCGGGCCGGTAAGTAGTGAAGTTTTCGTTTTATATCATCCAGTTGTTGATAGAGTTGTTTTATTTTTCTTCCACAAGAACGCATTTTCCACATGAGGCTGTTGCCGGATAAAATCTGTTCGGTAATAAAGTCGGGGCCTGTAAGAAAAAAACGGCAGTTTCCACAGCCGCCCTGAACAGGTCCGTATTTGATCTTTTGCCTGTTCTTCTTCACCTTATCTTCGTTTTGATCTTCAAGGATGCCGCCATCGTTACAACGGCTGCCTGGGCCGCCCATGGGACAGATACCCCCTTCAACCGGCACGATGGCAACAAAATCATCCGGCAGGAAATCTGAAATATGTTCAGGGAACCTGGGACTGGTGAGAAATTGCTCCGGCGGTTCCTCCTGTTGCAGACGCTCCCATAATGCCTCCATGCCCGTGGAGAAATCCTTGTCGGATTTGGCAGCAGCCCGGATGAGCTGTTCCCTGACATAGGCGATTTCATTTTTCAGGTAATGGATGGTCATGACCATGGTGGCATGGCCGACGATATATTCCGAGATAATATTGATGGGGATTCCCATCTCAAACAAACGGGAAATCCAGGTTACCCGCAACGAATGAAGGTCGAACTTACACTTGCGACCGGTATTGTTTTTCTCCTGGACAGTAAGATGAATCTTACGATTGTGAATTTTCTCAAACCGTTTTTCCGTTTCAACGGCCAGTTGGTTATACAAGCGAAGAATCTTTGCCTGGGAAACTGGTGGGCTGGCCCTGAAGGGACGGCCATGAAGGGTGTCGGTAATGTATTTGTTAAGGGAGAGATCACGAAAGAGGGGGACAAACCAGGGCATGCTGTTTTTGACTTCATCCAAATCTGCAACCCTGTTCCGGTCTTCATGGGAATGCAGAAACGAGAGTGGATGAGGCTCGGGATTGTGGCGCTGCATCCATTGCATCTGATAGCCAATGACACGGTACAATCTTGCAAGCCACTTTCCGGTTTCCTGCTGTTCCGGATCATCAGAGGCCAGCAGGTCGGAGCCGTCAGGCCAAGGGACTTCAAACCCGGTAACCCTTTGTCTGTCCCACAGTTGTGTTTTATTGGTGTTAACAAAAATACAGAGGGTCTCCTCACTCCTGATGAGATCGGTGGAGTATTGCAGTACTCCGCTGGCCCGGCCATACTGCTGCAGATGAGTGTTGCCGTTTGGGTAGATGAATTCGCGCAGGGGGTGCTGGTTGGGCACCATCATTTTTGATCTGAAATCATAGCAGGTTTCATCCATAAGACCCTGATCCAGCCACCGGGCCTGTACGGTTCGAAAGGGGCTCAGCAGCAAGACGGCCAGGCATGTTGTCCGGGACGGACACCAGGTACTGAGCTGCTTTTTTGGATTGTCCGGATCCGGTACTTTGACCATATCCATTGGCAATGTCTTTTTCTTGGCCCAGGAAAAAGTCGGATACCCATTTTCATCAGGACTGTAGAGCGTGTCAATCATCAACTCGTGGATGGTGGCTGGAATACTGAGGCGATGGGTTTTTCTCTTTATTCTTCTTCTGTTGGAAAAAGGATTATCAATTCTTGCAAATGGATTTTTCAGATTGCCATGAAACAGTACTGGGGAAGAAGGCAGTATTGCCGCCTGATGGACAATTCTGAACATGGTCGCACTGCCGCTCCAGCATGTCGCTTTGTCCGCAATTTCTTTTTTCTTTAAAAAGGTCTGATATGTCCTTTGATCGGTTGGACGATGGGGGTTACGTAAATCGTCCTCGGTAATTTCCCAAGGTGTTTCAAAGGCTCTGTTCTCCAAAGCCCATTCAAGAAAATTTTTCAGGATTTTTTGTTTATGGTCGCTGCCTGCGGAGTGCTGCCACCAGAGGAAGGCAAAATCATACCAATCCTGATTGCAGTTGTTCTTGATCCAGTCAGGAGTCCATTTTGCTGCCTGGTTGTTTCTGGACAAATTTGCGGCTTGGAGCATGTCAATGGGGAATACCGGCCGTTTTCGTTCTATGGCTGGATGGATGAGCCAGTCGGCAAGATGGGTGTAAAACGTTGGCCGGAAGGATTTTGTTCCATAGATGAGAAGCAGGTCTGACGGGATATCGTCGATATGTCTAATTGTGGATGAGGCAATGAGCCTGAATAATCCGGCTTTGATAGCATTTTTCGCTTCCTGGCTTTTCAGTAACCTTTCTGGCCAGGCGCCAAAAATATGCAGCCACTGCTCAAGATTTTTGAAATGGAGAGGCAGTAGCAAAAATTGCCTGCATCGTAACCAGGCAAGAACTGCTGCGGACGCCTGAATTGCGCATAATGTAGCGTGATAATATTGTTTTTCAGTTACAGAAGCAGCGAGAAAGGGGAGCGCCCACTCGATAAGATGGCGTTCTTCCATGCTGAGATTTGTTACGCAGGCATGAATTTTTTCAGACGACTTAAGGCTTGAATAGTTGGGATAATTTTGCTTGCAGGACTGGGGATTGACTTGGGCAAGACGCGATATTTTATCATGAAAATCCAATGGGTCATTGGAAAGTAAGGCCTGCCAAGCTATTGCCAACGGAGCGAGGTCCCGGGGAAGCCGGTGCAGCGCGGCATGGTTAATGGCATCAGAGGGACATTCGCGGTGGGTCTCCCACCATAAAGTTGCCATGTAGCGGCTTATTCGACCTTTGTTGTATTTTTTTGCTCTGAGTTTTTTCTGGAAACCGGCCCAAGTTTCGCTGCTCTTGTTGAGTACTCTGTTGAGAGACAATGCGCCCAGGTAGTTTTTCCCGATCCATTTTTCGAAGTATGTCTTAAATGGCTGGGAATCGCTGATAACCTCCCGCAGGGAAATAATTTCTTTGCGCAGTTCGGTGGGGTCAGGCGGTCGCAACAGGACGATCTGTTTATTGGTATTACAGAAAATGGTTTCCTGAGACCAGTAACCGGTGGCCTGCTGTAAGCGGCTGGTATCAGTTGTAACGATCTTCGAATTCATCCGCTGGATTTTGTTTGATAAGAATTTCCCATTCTGTTGTTATTCGCTTATCCATGGTTGCTGCCTGAGTAAGCATGTTTTGGATGGTATCGCTACCAAGCCGATAATATGTCTGGGTAGAAAGGACGCTGGCATGATGCATGAGTACCTGGGTCGTTTCAATCGGTATTTTCAATACGTTTGCACAATATACCCCATACATATGTCGAAGTGAATGAAGCCCGTAGCCAGAGCCTTCCAATCCGATGCGTTTCAAGGCTCGTTGCCAGGCCTGTTTGAGGGCTGGTATGGTAAGCGGCATGCCGTAATTATTTTTATTGGTGCATATAAACAGCCATGGGTGCCAGGGCCAGCCCTTGGGATTGGGTTGTCCGGAAAATGGATTTACCCAAAAGTATTTTTCGATGTATTTGTTGAAGTAATGGGAAAAAATCTGCCCATAAACTTTGTGCATCCACCATAAGTAACGGTCATCGTATGTCTGACCATGATCAGGGCTGAAGAGCAGTTTCCTGGCTGCGTCATCGTCTCCAAAGGTCATTCCCTTGAAGCCGGCATGGAGTTTGATGTTTCTCCTGCCATATCGTGTTCGTGGTTGAAGATTTTTTAAAGGGTGATTCCCAGGCAAAAAGGTATTTGCAAATTGTTTCGAAAAGTATTTATCCCTTGTTTCATAATGGGTTTTTCCTTTTTCATCTGTCCAGCGAACCTTGCCGTATTCTGGGTCGGCCAAAATTATCTTTGCATCTCCATGTTCCGGATTCATCCCCTCCACATCGGACAGGAACAGATGCAGGGTTTCACTTCCACGTAGTGATCCGGCCCCCATGAGCAACCAGAGCAGTTTGTCCCGCACATTGTCGCTCTGTTCGATCAGGTCAATAAATTTATCCAACGGAAAATTTTTGGGGACTTTTCTCCTGTGAGATTCGACCTCATGCCTACGATGAGAATATTTTCCGTAAACAGTTGTCTTGTAATCTCGTTTTGTATGTTCTCTGGAACTATGTAAATGAAGGAGAGGATCCCAGTCTGTTCGTTGCTGAAAATCGTGGTAAATTTCCCAGGCAGTCATTACTCTTTCATCATAGGGATTAAGAGGTTTGCTTTTGTGAAAAGTAACCTGCCATTGGTCAAACTGGTTGATAGCTTCGAGATACAACTTGATCGTATTTGTTCGGCGAAATAGAGGCTGCCAATATAACCCCAAGGACGTCAACCACTCGTAACGATCATCAGTTTTAATACAAAACGTATCCGTCCCGAATTTTTTGGCCGCAATAAAATCATCGAGTAATTGCTCGACTTTTTCCGCCCCAAAGTCATCCGGGTAGCGGGCAAGGACAAAGGAATATAAATGACAGATAGCTCGAACATAAAGCTCTAAACGTGAAGGAGTTATCTCCTCATCAAGAAGATAAGCTATCCACTGGTTGATCACATACCCCGGTCGTCCATCGGCAAGTAACACCAGAGGAATCTCCCTCCCAGGAAACTCCTTGGAATACCCCCAGACAACTTCATAATTACTTGACTTGACCATCACTAATAGGTAATAAGTAATAATATCTTCTTCAATAAAACATACTCTAAAAAAAGCACCCTCGCAATGAGAATGCTTTTAAATGATGAAAAAATGAAGGATATTAGTAACTATAGTATACTATCCCTAAAATTTTTAAGGGTTATTAATTTTATACTAATTGTGTAATAGTTATGTTATTTCAATAAGTTATGATTAGGTAGAATAAGGGATACTAAAAGCATACTAATTATAAAATTATTCTATTATTTCAGTAAATT
>CAZURY010000132.1:0-6115 GCA_964623145.1 uncultured Desulfobulbus sp.
ACCACAAGAAAATTTATTGTCTACGGAAACGGAGAAGTTCGTTGCTGATTGCAACTTGTGTGTAATTCGTCTGAAGTAACAACAAAATCCAGCTTGGGTGCGAAAAAACATACATCAATAGGCGTGTTTGGGGGCACATTTGACCCTGTGCATGAAGGACATATCCTACTGGCCGAATATGTCCTTCATAAAGAACTGGTCGACAGGATCCTTTTTCTCCCAGCAGCCCGGCCTCCGCATAAAACTTCAGCTTTGGCGCCCTTTGATCATCGAGTGGCCATGTTACGTCTTGCCCTTGCAGGTCGAAGCGGCATGTCTGTATCCACACTTGAATCCAGACGCGACGGGCCTTCCTACACCGTTGACAGCCTGCGTGCCCTGCACAATGAATATCCCGAATCACCTCTATCCTTTATTGTAGGGTCTGATTCACTGCTTGAACTGCATTTGTGGCATAAGTACACGGAGATTTTAAGTCTGGCCGATTTGATTGTCATTTCAAGAGAAGGTATTGATGCCGGGCAATGCGCCACAGCCATTGAGAATCTGCCCGGTGGATACAGGCCGGTGCGTGTTGCCGGTCATAATATCCGGCAACGCGCTGATGGCGCAAGAATTCTGTATCTTTCCGGTTTTACACATTCTGTTTCCTCGTCTATGATACGTGAGCAACTACTTAGAGGAATTCAACCGGAAGGCCTGGATGACAACGTTTTTTCCTATATACGGCAAAATCACCTTTATGCATACACCAGCATGGCTGGACACAACAGGAGATGCAACAGAAGCCCGGTAACGAAGCCCGGAATGTAGATGCGCAGTTATAACGCCGAAGGCGGAAACTAAATCTGCTTTCTGTCCTCTGGTTTCTGTCTTCTGTTACGGATAAAAATGCGCTATATAGCTGATCTTCATATTCATTCCTGCTATTCAAGGGCTACAAGCAAGGCAAGTCGCCTGCCTGGTCTTGCCGCCTGGGCAGCAATTAAGGGTATTCGGGTGGTGGCCACCGGTGATTTCACCCATCCCGGCTGGTTGCAGCATCTGGCGGAGAACCTGGAACCTGCCGAAAATGGATTATTCAAGTTGCGCGCATGGGATAACGATGAAATTTCCTCCCTCATACCCCCAGGGGTAGATTTATCACGACTTGCCCTGGCAGATATTCGTTTTGTCCTTAGCTCGGAGATTAGCTCTATATACAAAAAAGACGGCAAGGTTCGGAAAATACACAATATTCTTTATGCTCCTGATTTTGATTCAGTACGCAGAATGAATAAAAAACTAGCAGGGATAGGTAATCTGGAATCCGACGGCAGGCCAATACTCGGCCTTGATGCCTATGATTTACTGGCAATTTTTCTGGAAATGGCTCCTGATGGTTTTTTTGTCCCGGCCCATATCTGGACTCCCTGGTTTTCCCTGTTCGGTTCAAAATCGGGTTTTGATACTCTGGAAGAGTGTTATGGTGATTTGAGTTCGGAGATATTTGCCCTTGAAACCGGACTCTCCTCCGACCCTGATATGAACAGGTGTATCTCCGCCCTTGACCGTTATACACTTATTTCCAATTCCGACTGTCATTCACCGGCCAAGCTTGGTCGCGAAGCTAATATACTTGATACGGAGCTGAGCTTTCCCGCACTCAGGGAGGCCCTGCGCAATCCGGTTGATCAGCAGGGGAAAAACGTATTTTCCGGAACCATAGAATTTTATCCGGAGGAAGGTAAGTATCACTGTGACGGCCATCGAAAATGTCATGTATGCCTCGAACCTGAGGAAACCATTCGCAGTAGAGGTAAGTGTCCTGTATGCGGTCGGCCTGTGACAGTCGGAGTATTACACAGGGTAATGGACCTGGCTGATCGCAGCGCTCCTGTGTATGGTGACGATGCCCCGGCGGTCTACAGTCTGATACCATTGCCTGAAATTATCAGCGAACTCCTTGGGGTTGGCCCGGCATCAAAAAAAGTACTTCGCAGTTATGCACGCATTATCAATATATTCGGATCAGAATTTAATCTGCTTCTTGAATGTTCGGCAGGGGATATATCAGACCAAGGCTCACCACTGCTTGCCGAGGCTGTGAGTCGGGTTCGGCAGGGAAAGGTTATTCGCCGTCCCGGGTTTGATGGACAGTTCGGTGTTATCCGGGTGTTTGATGAGGATGAAATGAGTCGGCTTGCCGGCCAACTTGAACTCTTTGGTGAATCTCCGCGCATTAAAAAGAAGAAAAAACAGGCTATACAGCCAAAAAAAGAAATCGTCCGAAAAAAAAAAGAACCGATATACATAAAAAATAAACTCAATTCCCGACAACAGGCAGTTGTTGCCAGTGAGGCCAACCATATTCTTGTTCAGGCCGGTCCCGGCACAGGTAAAACCCATACTCTGGTTGCGCGTCTACTCTTTCAACGTCGAAACAAACCAGGTCCAGCCACGGTCATAACCTTTACCAATAAAGCTGCTGCAGAGATCCGGACGCGAGTACAGGCTATAGAAAAAAACAGTACGCAATCTCTTTTGATTGCAACCCTGCATGGTTTCTGTCTCCATTTTCTTCGCCGGAAAGATCCGCTGCTGCGGGTGGCCGGACCTGAAATGCGCCGGCTTCTTTTGCGAAAAATCTTCCCGGAAAAAAGCTCTGCCCAGCTTCTGCAAATGTCCGGGGAACTCTCTTTATTGTTTGCAAATCCAGCAGAATTATTTGCTGAATCGAACAATTGTGCAGATTCGCCTAAAATAGTGCAGCAGGCCGGAACATACAGCAAACTTGTCGATAGTCTTCATCTCATAGACCTTGAGGCAATTATTCCCTGTGCCCTGAGCCTGCTTAAACAAGATGGTGATGTGGCAGCGTCCATGCGTCGTCAGGCCACTTTTTTATACATTGATGAATTTCAGGATCTCAATGCTGTTCAGTATCAACTGGTCCTTGCCCTGGCCGGTTCTTCTTCTATTTTTGCCATCGGCGATCCGGATCAGGCCATATATGGATTTCGTGGCGCTGATCCACAATGGTTTTTTACATTTATCAGAGATATTGATCCTGAGGTTCATTCTCTGACTATAAATTATCGTTGTCGTGCAAAAATTGTTCAGGCGGCCGCCCAGGTGATCGCAAAGAATCCCAACTCCGGCCAGGCAGCTGTTGCACACCGCAGGCAGCCAGGTCTGGTTTTCAGGCAACACTGCACATCCCCGCATGATGAGGCTCGTTTTGTTGTCCGGCAGATAGAAAATCTTGTTGGCGGCACCTCGCACAGGGAGATTGAAAAGCTTGCCGCGCCTGCTCAAGATGTTTTTTCACTTGGTGATATCGGTATCCTCTATCGGACCAGCCGCCAGGCTGATATTATCTCTGACAATCTTTTTAAGCAGGGTATTCCATTTAGCCGGGTGGATCTTGAACCATTTTACCTGCACAACCCCGTTAAACCACTGTATCTTTGGGCAGTGGTTGCAGCAAACCTTGGTAACCTTGCCGACCTCCTTTCCCTTCTTGCCCTTGAACCTGGTATTGGTAAAAAAACCCTGCAGAGTGTGGAAGAAGCATTGGGCGAAAGCCCTGATGTGCTAATGGATTTCTTTTCACTGGCCGAAAAGATAGACAGGCTGAAACGAGCCGGGATAATTTTCCAGGAACTCCGCCGGCGGATTCGGGATGTCTGCCGGAAAAAAGGAGTGGCCACAGGTCTTGCTCCGGTGCTTGAGCACTATGATCTTTCCAGCCGGGATCCTGAAATACAGCGTTTTTTCCGCATTGCCGGAGCCATTGGCGATACGCTGGAAGAATTTGCCGGCTATCTGCAGGATAATACCAGCCAAATTGTGGCGGAACCATATGGTGAGGCGGTCACACTTATGACCATACATGCTGCCAAAGGGGTTGAATTTTCCGTTGTATTTCTTGTCGGCCTTGAAGAGGGAGTGCTGCCGCTACGGCCTCGAGAACAGTTAAATCAGGCCGCATTCAACGCCCACATTGAAGAGGAACGCAGACTTTTTTTTGTCGGTATGACCAGGGCCAGACAGCAACTGTATCTTTCCTGGTCAAGCAATGAACGTGGTCAAGGCATCTTTGGCAGTACCGGTAAAGCGTCCAGGTTTCTCACCGATATTGACCCAAATCTTTTCTCACAGCCGTTGCCGGCGCCCGGACGAAAAAAAAGGTATCAACAATTATCCCTTTTCCCCCGACCATGACCGCTCAGAGAGAAAACAAATCACAGCAACAGATAGCTGAACTTGAAGCGACCCTTGCCCGGCTGCAGGACGAAAATGCACGCTTACGGGATAAGGCGAAGCATGCAGACAGCGCCAATAAGGCAAAATCTGATTTTCTTGCCATGATCAGCCATGAGATCCGCACGCCCATGAATGGCGTAATAGGGTTGAGTGAGTTATTGCTTGGCACGGAACTGGAATCTCAACAAAAACATTTTGCCGAGTTGATACTCACCTCTGCCCGAAATCTTCTTACCCTGATTAACAGCCTCCTTGATTTCAGTAAAATTGAAGCCAAAAAAATGGTTCTTGATCTTGCTCCTTTTGATCTCAAGGCCATGCTGGCCGAAACCATGGAGCTGTATGCTCTCTCCGGCCAACAAAAAAACCTGGAAGTTGTAGCGGATATTGATCAACAGTTACGAGATTCCTATGTCGGCGATGGTTATCGCATCCGGCAGATTCTTGTCAACTTACTGGGAAATGCCGTCAAGTTTACAAGTTCGGGCAAGGTTCGCCTCCAGGTGTTTATCGTCCGCCGGGAAACGGAAATGGATGTAATACGATTTGAGGTCATGGATACCGGCCCCGGCATTATCCGCGAAAAACAGGGGGAGTTATTTCAACCTTTTACCCAGCTTGACGGGCCATCAAAGCTGCGGCACGGAGGTACCGGTCTGGGACTGTCCATCTGCGCTAAATTGATCGAACTGATGGATGGAGCGCTCGGTCTTCATTCTACGCCCGGTGAGGGGAGTACCTTCTGGTTTCAACTTCATCTGCCTGTTATACCGGAGACGACGACTGTTGCCGCAAGCAGTGAAACCTGCGTTACAACTCAATGTCCCAGCCATGCACAAGTGGGCTCTGCCTCCCCTTATACCATTCTTGTGGTTGATGATGAACCGACCAACAGGATGGTTCTTCGGGAGAGTCTGCAACGGGCAGGCGCTGAAATTATTGAGGTTGCAGATGGAAGGCAGGCCATTGAGCGCTGCAGGGAAATGGATTTTGATCTGATTTTTATGGATTGTCAGATGCCGGTGGTTGATGGTTTTGAAGCCACCGCGGAAATATTAAAAACAGCGGAAAAGGAAAAGAGACACGTCCCTCCTGTTATTGCCCTGACTGCCGATGCAACCATCGACACCAGACAACGATGTCATGATGTCGGCATGATTGATTACCTGTTGAAACCCCTGGATTTTGATAAGCTCAAGCAGGTGATCGGCAGACAGCTGCCCGGCTTACAGAGCGATATTCAGGGGCGGCATGTTATTGCCGGCAAAAAAAGTGGATCAGCAGTAACTAATGATATGGTTATCAACCCGATAATACTGGAAAAACTTGGTAACAATATCGGCAACCTTGGTCCTGTAATTAACGTGTTTCTGCAAACTTTAACAGGTCGTTTTACTGATATAACCCAGGCCGTACAGGCAAAGGACGCCGAGGCCATTGCCCGGGCGGCGCACACCTTAAAGGGGAGTTCCAGTCAGTTTGGCGCCGAAGAACTCACAAGCCTTTGCCGGCAAATGGAAAATATGGGCCGCAGCCGGAACATTGCCCAGGCCGATCCTCTCCTGCGTGAAATCGCCAGGGCCGTTGACCGATTGCGAAATGAACTGACTTCTCAAAAGATGATGATCGACAAAACGGTTAAGTGATCGGCCCGTTTCCTTTGGCCGAATGGAAGCGGGAAATTTTTCTATTGCTGCAGGCAGGGTGTAAAAAACTTGATAAAGAATTTTTTATCCTGCATTATAGACTAAAAGATGTACTCTTTATCCGAAAATTGACTATTGAGCGGTGTCGTTCCAATCGATTTTCATACTTCGAAGTCTTCGCTTATCTGTTGTGGCTTTGATGTTAAAAATCTGGTCCAGCC
>CAZURY010000133.1:0-6113 GCA_964623145.1 uncultured Desulfobulbus sp.
GAATGAATGAGAGCAGGGGAACGTATGACTGAAGCAATGGAACGAAAATCAATAATTTCCCGTAAAACCGCTGAAACCGATATAGTCCTGGAATATTGTATTGACGGTAGCGGGCAGGCTGATATATCGACCGGAGTCGGATTTCTTGATCATATGCTGACCCTGTTTACAGTGCATGGCTTTTTTGATCTCCGTATCCAGGCCCGGGGAGATCTTGATGTGGATGATCATCATACCGTCGAAGATATTGGAATCTGTCTGGGACAGGCGCTGTCAGAGGCGCTTGGTGATCGATCGGGGATTTGCCGCTATGGACACGCTTACGTTCCCATGGATGAGACCCTGGCTCGGGTATGTGTTGATATCTCCAATCGACCTTTTCTACACTATGAGGCGTTGGTACCGGACCAAAAAGTTGGACGGTTTGATACTGCACTGGCCAAGGAATTCATGCGAGCCCTGTCATTGCACGCCGGGCTTACGCTGCATGTGGATCTTTTGCACGGCGAGAACACCCATCATATAATTGAGGCTGTTTTTAAGGCATTATCCCGGGCACTGGCCATTGCTGCTGCCAGGCGATCAGATTTACAGGGGCAGCTCTCGTCAAAGGGAATGCTGTAGAGGTGAGTTGGAAGCAATTGTTCCGTAGTTTTTTTGAAAATCAGCAAAAAAAGAGGAAGAAGATGAACGGTTTGCAAAAAATTGTAGCAGTGGCGGTTATTGGAATTTTTCTTGTGATTGGTGGCTGCGGCAAAAAGGAAAAGCAGGCCGCTGCACCTAAAAATCCCGACATATCGCTTGCCTGCATTGGTGTGTTGCCAGTCACCATAGAAGTTGATAATACGGCAGGGTCAACAGCCCGAAATACCAGGGATCTTAAAGATGGCGTTGCCGTCCTGGATAATCTCCTGCAGAAACAGTTTATGGCCAGAGAGGATATCCGTTTTATTTCTGCCGGCCAGATGAATGGTTTGGAAAAAGGGGCCACGGACAATAAACTTGCCAGAGCAAAACAGGCGGCAGGTTTTTTGAGTTGTAACGGAATTCTTGAACTGGCGCTTCATCGTTATCGGCAACGAGTTGGCGGTTCCTATACAGCTTCGGAGCCGGCTTCGGTTGCCTTCAGCTATACACTGCTTGATGTGAACAGCGGCACCGTCCTCTGCCGGGGACGTTTTGATGAAACCCAGCAATCGGTAATGGCCAACCTGTATAATTTCAGCAGTGCTAAAAAAAGGGGTTTTACCTGGATTACTGCTGAAGAACTGGCCCGGGAAGGTTTGCAGGAAAAATTAGGTGAATGTGCCTATCTGCAAGCAGAGGAGTAACCGGATACACGCTTGTCCTGAGGGTGAGTACGGAATATTGTCACGCAGAACTAATCCGATTTCTCCACTTCTAAGGAGGAAAATCGGGCGGGCAATGGCCGATTACACCATGCTGGCCGATGGAGATCGTATCCTTGTCGCGGTTTCCGGCGGTATTGATTCCCTGGTGCTTATTCGTATTTTGCAGCTTTGGAAGATCAATGCCCCCATCTCCTACGCCGTTCACGGAATCCATGTTGATATGCAGCCCGAGGATGGGCGTCCCGGTGAGGTCGCCCGCAGTGTTCAGGCAACTCTTCAGCGCTGTTCCATTCCCTGTCAAATTCTTCCGGCGACCTGGTTTCCCGATGAAAATGGTATTGAGGAGGGTCGGGTAAAAGATGTATGTTTCAGGTGCGCCCGCAGTCGACGAACCCAGCTTTTTGCGCATGCACGGGAGCATAGGTATACTCTGCTCGCCCTGGGACACCACCGCGATGATATCATAGAGACGTTTTTCCTCAACATGCTGCATGCCGGCAATCTCAGCACCATGTCTCCAAAACAGAAATTATTTTCCGGCCGTCTTTCCCTTATCCGTCCGCTTGCCTATCTGAGCAAAAAAGAGGTGGAACACCTTGGCCGGGATCTGTTGCTGCAGCCGATCCGCACCAGGTGTCCATTGTCGGAAAAAACCAGTCGCAGCCGGGTTCATGAGATTGTGGCTGCCATCGAAGAGCGCTTACCAGGGGCGCGGGACAATATTTTTGCGGCCCTTGGCAATATTCGGCCCGAATATCTTCTGGACTTCAAATACAGGAATGATCATGCAGACAGGTCTTGAGTGTCTGGTCTGTTTTGTGCGCCAGGCACTCTCCGCTGCCCGGCTCTCCACCCATGAGAAGCAGATACAGCGGCGGGTTGTCGACGAGACCGGCCGCATGCTCTCCCGAGTGGATCTGCACAGAACTCCGCCGGAAAACGCCGTGTTCCTTTACCGGCTTATTGCCGATATTACCGGGAAGCAGGATCCATTCAGGGAGCTGAAACGGCAGAGTAACGAGTTTGCCCTTTCCATTTATGATGCCATCAGCGCTCAGGTTGAAGCCGCAGTCGATCCCCTGAGGGCCGCAATTCATTTTGCCGCCTGTGGCAACATTATTGATTATGCAGCCCAGCATAGTTTTGATGCCGCCGAGTCGATGACCGGCTGTGGCGCCCGGGAATTTGTCGTGGATGATTATTTATCTCTGCTGGATAATCTACAGAGGCGGAAGAGGACAAAAGTGTTGTATCTTGCCGATAACTGCGGCGAGATAGTCTTTGACGGCATCCTGATCCGTAAACTGCAGGAGGCCGACTGTGAGGTAACGCTTGCCGTTCGGGGAGCGCCGATTATTAACGATGCCACAATGGAGGATGCTGTTTCGTGCGGGCTGACCTCTATCTGTCCGGTCATCGACAACGGGACCGGCTGTCCGGGTACTCCCCTTGCCGACTGCAGTCCGGAGTTTCGTCGTTTTTTTTCGGAGGCTGATGTTATTCTCAGTAAGGGCATGGGAAATTTCGAGACCCTGTCCGATGTCCAGGCACCTTTGTTTTTTCTCTTTACGGTTAAGTGTGCCAGAGTTGCTGCTTACCTGAATGGCAGGTTTGCAGACCATAAATTCAAACTTGACGGTACCGGTGAAATGATGTTTGTAAGCAGGCAAAACTTATGAATCAACAGACTATTCGACAAATTCTGCTCAAGCCACAGATTGACCACGAACTATCAGTCTGTGGATGGATACGGACCCGCAGGGATTCCGGTTCTCTGGTTTTTCTTGAACTTGGTGATGGTTCCTGTCGGGCCAATCTCCAGGTCATTGCCGATTCCGGCCTGGCCAATTTTGAAAAAGAGGTAAAAAAACTCTCCACCGGCTGTGCTGTTAAAGTTGATGGGATCCTGGTTGCCTCGCCAGCCAAAGGGCAGGATGTTGAATTACAGGCAAAAAAGGTTGAGGTTCTGGGGAGTGCCGATCCTGCCGGTTATCCGCTGCAGAAAAAACGTCACAGTTTTGAATTTTTACGATCTATTGCCCATCTGCGTCCAAGAACGAATGCTCTTGGCGCTGTGAGCCGTCTACGCAGTGCGCTCAGTCTCGGCATTCACGAGTTTTTTGCCGACCAGGGGTTTTACCAGATTCATACCCCGGTGATCACCACCTCTGACTGTGAAGGCGCAGGAGAGATGTTTACCGTCACTGCCCTTGATCCTGAACAGCTGACCGGATCCGACTCCTTTACAAAGGATTTTTTTGGCCGCCGGGCCGGGTTGACGGTCAGCGGTCAGCTCCAGGCCGAGGTATACGCCCTGGCGCTGGGGCGGGTATATACCTTTGGTCCCACCTTTCGGGCTGAAAATTCCAATACCAGCCGTCATCTGGCCGAGTTCTGGATGGTGGAGCCGGAAATGGCCTTTTGCGATCTTGCCTGCAATATGGACGTGGCCGAGTCGTTGATTCAAACCCTGATCAGGCGTATGCTCGATTCCTGCGGGGATGACCTGTCCCTGTTTGATCGTTTTGTGGCCGGCGGTTTGATCAAAAAACTTGAGACTGCCTGCACAGAGGATTTTGTCCGTCTTACGTATACCGAGGCCATTGATATTCTGTCGGAGGCGCAGGAGAAAGGGAGTAAGGTGTTTGCCATACCCGTTTCCCGGGGTATGGACATGCAGGCCGAACACGAACGCTTTCTCTGCGAGGAAGTTGCCCGCCGACCTGTCATTGTGACCAACTATCCCAGGGCTATCAAGCCCTTTTACATGCGGCTTAATGAGGATGAACAAACCGTAGCCGCCATGGATATTCTGGTGCCGGGAATAGGTGAGCTGGTGGGGGGATCCCAGCGTGAAGAACGCTATGACATTCTGCTTGCACGCATGGAGCAAGCTGGACTGGATGTGGATGAATACAGCTGGTACCTGGATCTGCGTAAATACGGATCCGTGGTTCACTCCGGTTTCGGACTTGGTTTTGAGCGACTTGTCCAGTTTGTTACCGGCATGGCCAATATCAGGGACGTAATTCCCTTTCCGCGTACTCCCGGCTCAGCTCCCTGTTAATTTCGCGTAATTTTTGGTTGATGAAATCGCATAGTTACATGGAGGTGTTGTATCGCTGTTATAGGAAATAAAGCCGGGCTTAAATCCAGGCAACTTAAAGCTCTGGAACGTTTAGCAAGAAAAGCGGTATCTCCCCATGAGGTCATCAGCCGGGAACTTGCGCGCAGTCTCGCCGCCCTGTCCGCTGAACTTAATCGCCAGCTTGGTCTTTTAATCCATCGCTCCGGCAGGGTGGAAACAGTTATTGTCGGTGATTTTAACCGCATTGTTATTCCAGTGTTGTCCAATATCCGAACAGCGGGAGGCCGTCTGCGGGGCTTGCGTTGTGTACATACGACGTTGACCGGTGCGAGTGTGAGTGAGGAGGATATCATGGACATGGCCTGCCTGCGTCTTGATCTGATCTCCGTGCTTACAATTAAGGACTGCCTTCCTGAAAAATTATACACGGCCCATCTCCTTCCCGCCGTCAAAGAGGAACAATCCTGGGCCACGCTTGCGCCGGTACACCCGGCAGCGCAAACAATGTCCTGCCTGCAGCTGATCGAGGCGGTTGAGTCGGAGTTTGTGCGCCTGGATTTAAAGGGTGGTGTGGATAAGGGGAGGGATCGGGCTCTGCTTGTTTCCGTGACCGCCCGGGGGCGGGGCGTAGCGGAAGAATCACTGCTTGAGCTGGCAGAGCTGGCCCGTTCAGCCGGTGTTCATGTGCTGGAAACAATCATTCAGCGTCGAAAAAAAATTCACCCCCGATTTATCCTGGGTCGCGGCAAGCTGATGGAAATCATGTTGCTGAGCCTGCGGCTTGACGCCAACTTATTGATCTTTGATCAGGAACTCAGCCCTTCCCAGGTACGTTCGGTTACCGATCATACCGATATGCGCGTTATTGACCGCACCCAGTTGATCCTGGACATCTTTGCCGGAAGGGCCAGAAGTCGGGAAGGAAAACTACAGATAGAAATGGCGCAGTTAAAATATATGCTTCCCCGGCTGTCTGCGCGTGATGATGCCCTGTCCAGGCTGACCGGTGGTATCGGAGCCCGGGGGCCGGGTGAGACCAAACTTGAAATTGACCGGCGCAGAATTAATGACCGCATCGCCCGGTTAAGCCGTGAGCTGAAGGCAGTCGGACGCCAGCGCTACCATCGACGCAGTCGCCGCCGCAAAAAGGATGTGCCGGTGATCTCCCTGGTCGGCTATACCAATGCGGGGAAATCGACCCTGCTCAATACTCTGACCGAAAGTGATATCCAGGCTGAAGATTTGTTGTTTGCCACCTTGGATCCAACCAGCCGAAGGTTGCGTTTTCCCAGGGACCGGGAGGTTATCATCACCGATACTGTAGGATTTATCCGGCATCTGCCGGCAGAGCTGCTCAAGGCCTTTGCCTCCACACTGGAGGAGCTGCAGGAGGCGGATTTACTGTTGCATGTGATTGATGTTGCAAGTAGTTCCTGGCGGGAAAAGATGTTGGTGGTTGAAGAGTTGCTCCGAGATCTGGGGCTTGATCGTATTCCGCGTCTCAATGTATACAACAAAATGGATCGTGTTCAAGAGGCGGGAGGCCATTTTCCAGGAGACAGCGACGGGGTATTTGTCAGCGCCATCGATGTCCGAACCCTTTCGCCTCTGCTGGAAAAGGCGGAAAGAATGCTTGCGCGATCACTTATGGGAACCTTGAAAGGATAGTTTGG
>CAZURY010000134.1:0-1567 GCA_964623145.1 uncultured Desulfobulbus sp.
TTTAGGATCCAGCGCACCGAGTGCATGGGGGTTCAACTCCCCCCTCTCGCACCATACATGCAATAGGCTGCAGGCCAATCCGGCCCGGCAGACAAGAGAATAAAGAATGTGTTGCCCCGGGGAGATGGCAGGGCGTGGGAATAGCGTATTTAACCTGTTTCCGATGCCTGGCGTTGGGGTCGGACAATGACGAAAAAGGATACTGTTTCTATGGATATCGTAGTCGAAAATGTAAGTGACCTTGGCAGAAAGCTGACCATAACCCTTTCTGCAGACAAGGTCGGCAAGGAACTTGATAAGGCGTATAATAAGCTTAAAAAAGATGTACGGATCAAGGGCTTTCGTCGGGGAAAAATTCCAAGAACCGTTCTTGAAAAAAATTACCGGCAACAGGTTGAGGCTGAAGTCGGTGAACAACTTGTGCAGGAAACATATTTTGATGCCATTGAAAAAGAAGGATTGGATACGGTTGTTCATCCTGAAATAGTGGAGCATAACTTCCCTGACGATGGAACGTTTTCCTATGTCGCCATGGTGGATGTCAGACCGGTTTTTGATCTCACTGAATATAAAGGCTTGGAAATCGAAAAGCCTTCAACCGATGTTTCCGACGATGAAATTGATGCTAAAATTGAAGAATTACGCCGCAGTCATGCAGTCTTAAAATCAGCAGACGACGATCATGGTATTGAAGAGGATGATATGGTGATTGTGGATTTCCAGGGGTTTCACAATGGGAAACCGATGAAGCAGGTTCACAACACCGATTATTCCATTGATGTGGGCCAGGGCCGTCTTGGCGAGGAGTTTGAGAGTAAACTTCTTGGTCTGAAAAAAGGAGAAAAAACTTTGTATGAGATTGATTTTCCTGCTGATTACCCAAATCCTGTTCTCGGGGGAAAAACAGTCGAGTTCAAGGTTGATATTAAAGATGTGAAGATGCGGATTAAGCCTGAGCTTGATGACGAGTTTGCAAAAGACATTAATCCGGATCACGAAAGCCTGGATGATCTGCGCAATGAGATTCGTGATGAGCTGAAACAGGAAAAGGAAAAAACCCTGGAAGGTGAGCTTGATGACCGGATCATGGAAAAATTGATCGAGCTTCACCCCTTTGAGGTCCCTAATCGACTGATTATGTATGAAGTACAGGAAATGGTTAAACAGACCGAAGAAAACCTCAAGCGCGGTGGAATGACACTGGAATCTGCCGGTATCAAACTTGAAGAACTCATTGAACAGAATAAGCCAATAGCTGAAAAACGGGTTCGTGGTGATTTTCTCCTGAAAAAGGTGGCGGAGGTTGAAGAAATTAAACTCTCCGATGAAGATATCGAACAGGGCTATCAGCGTATTGCTGATGAGTACAATATGACCCTTGATGAGGTGAAGGGGTATTTTAAGCGAAGAGAAGAGATCCTCCCTTTTGTCAACGAACTGCTCAATGAGAAACTTCTCACTTTTTTACGGGAAAATGCAAAATTTATCGAAGTTTCAGCTGATACGGAAAAAGATGACAACAAAGAGAATTGACACCCCGGCGTGATTGATTTTTCCTTTCCAATTT
>CAZURY010000134.1:1667-6112 GCA_964623145.1 uncultured Desulfobulbus sp.
TCTTTTCCATATACCGGAGAGTAATAAATGAATTTAGTCCCCATGGTCGTCGAACAGAGCCCGCGTGGTGAGCGTGCCTTTGACATTTATTCGCGCCTGCTTAAAGAACGTATTATCTTTCTTGGTTCCCAGGTGAACGATGATGTGGCCAGTGTTATTATTGCACAGTTGCTCTTTCTTGAGGCCGACGATCCAGATAAAGACATCACTTTTTATATTAATTCACCCGGTGGTTCGGTCACGGCCGGGATGGCCATTTACGATACCATGCAGTACATCCGCTGCGATGTGGCCACGCTCTGTATGGGACAGGCCGCATCCATGGGGGCGCTTCTTTTGACGGCAGGCGCTGCCGGTAAAAGATTTGCCCTGCCGAATTCCCGGATTCTGATTCACCAGCCCATGGGTGGTTTTCAGGGCCAGGCAACGGATATTGATATCCATGCCAGAGAGATTCTGCGCATGCGCAGCGATCTGAATAAAATTCTTGCTCACCATACCGGAAGAACGGTAAAAAAGATTCAGAATGATACCGAGCGGGATAACTTTATGAATGCCGAAGAGGCCAGGAAATATGGTCTCATTGATAAGGTACTGACCCGTCGCGAGGATGCCGGCGAGGAGAAAAAGTCGTGAGTGATGATATTCATGATGCACATTCCATAGCCTGTTCCTGTTCCTTTTGCGGTAAGCATCAGGACGAGGTTAACAAGCTTATAGCAGGACCCAATGTTTACATTTGTGACGAATGTATTGATCTCTGCAATGAGATAGTTACAGATTCCCCGGATGATGAAGGCGATGATGCGCAGGCGTTCACCCAAGCCCTTCTGAAACCCAGGGAGATCAAGGCGCACCTTGATGAATATGTGATTGGTCAGGAATATGCCAAGCGTGTACTGTCGGTGGCCGTTCATAATCATTATAAACGGATCGAATCCCGGGCATCGGTCTCCGAAGACGACGTGGAGCTGCAAAAGTCGAACATCATTCTTATCGGCCCCACCGGCAGTGGCAAGACCCTTATGGCGCAGACCCTGGCACGGATACTTAATGTGCCTTTTACCATTGCCGATGCCACCACGCTTACCGAGGCCGGATATGTCGGTGATGATGTTGAAAACATACTGGTTAATCTTCTTCAGTCGGCTGATTACGATATAGAGCGGGCGCAACGAGGCATTATTTATATTGATGAGATTGACAAAATTGCCCGTAAATCCGACTCCGCATCCCTCACCCGTGATGTTTCCGGAGAAGGTGTGCAGCAGGCCCTGCTCAAAATAATTGAAGGAACCATGGCTTCCGTGCCGCCAAAGGGTGGGCGGAAACATCCGCAGCAGGATCTGGTGCGGATAGATACGACCAATATTCTTTTTATTGTCGGCGGCGCTTTTGTTGGTCTGGAGGCCGTGATCAAACGGCGAACCGGCACCAAGGCGATTGGATTTGGCGCAAAAGTCGTCAGTGAGACCAAGAAGAGCTTTGGCGAAATACTTGCTGCTATTCAGCCCGAGGATCTGCTTAAATTCGGCCTTATCCCTGAACTGGTCGGCCGGCTGCCCGTGGTCGCAACCATGGAAGAGTTGGAAGAAGATGACCTGATCAGAATTCTTAAAGAACCGAAGAACGCCCTCACCAAACAGTACCAGAAGCTTTTTGAGTTTGAGGGAATTACTCTTCGATTTACCGAAGGCGCTCTCCGGGCCATAGCAGAAAAAGCTCTGGAACGAAAATCAGGCGCCCGGGGACTCCGGTCGGTCATGGAAGAGGCTATGCTCGATGTGATGTATGAACTGCCGTCGGATGAACATGCCACGGAATGCGTTATCAATGAACAGGTGATTTGTGAAGGTGAATACCCGGTGATCCTGTATGAGAATCTGGAAAAGAAAAAAAGTGTTTAAAAACTATGAGCGAATTGACGCCTGAAATATATCCCCTGATGCCCTTGCGGGACATTGTCCTGTTTCCCGGCATGGTCGCCCCTTTGGTTGTCGGAAGGAAAAAGTCCATTCGGGCGCTGGAAAGCGCCATGGAAAGCCGGACCTTAATTTTTCTTGTGACTCAGAAAGAGTCCGGCGTAGATGACCCGGCGCCGGAGCATCTCTATAAGGTTGGAACGCTGGCCTCTGTGATGCAGCTTCTGCGCCTGCCGGATGGGACCATCAAGGCCTTGGTTGAGGGTAAACGTCGGGCAAGAATGATCAAGGTTCATGAAGGAGCTGATTTTTTCTCCATTGAAATTGAAGAATCTCCTGATTTGGATCGACACAGCGAAGATGTACCGGCATATGTACGTGAGTTAAAAAGGGCTTTTGAACAATATGCATGCATCAATAAGAAGCTTCCCAAAGAAGTATTGAAATCCGTGACAGCTGTGGAAGATCCCTCACGACTGGTTGATCTGATCTGTTCCCATCTGCAGCTGAAAACGGCGGAAAAACAGGAGATTCTTGAGGTTACCTCTGTGATTGCCCGAATCACCAGGGTTCTGGAAGTAATTTTTCGTGAGATTGAGCTTTCCGAACTGGAAAAAAATATCCATGCCAAGGTAAAGAAGAAAATGGCGACCACCCAGAGGAATTATTATCTGGGTGAAAAAATCAGGGTTATCCAGGACGAGATGGGCCAGGGCGAGGGCGGAGACGACCTGGTTGAGCTGGAGCAGTGTATTGAAAAGAAAAACCTGCCCAAACTGGTTAAGGAAAAGATGGGCAAGGAGCTGAAGAAGCTTCGCCTTATGCCGCCCATGTCTGCCGAAACCACAGTGGTCCGTAACTATATCGACAGTATCCTCAGCCTGCCCTGGAAAAAGAAAAGTACAGGACAAATTGATATTGACCGGGCACAGCAGGTGCTCGATGAAGACCACTATGGACTGGAGAAACCAAAGGAGCGCATTCTCGAATATCTGGCTGTTCAAACCCAGGTGAAAAAGATAAAAGGACCGATTATCTGTCTGGTCGGCCCTCCCGGAGTGGGTAAGACTTCGGTCTGTAAGTCCATTGCCCGTGCCATGGATAGAAAATTTATTCGCCTTTCCCTGGGCGGCGTTCGTGACGAGGCAGAAATACGTGGTCACAGACGCACCTATATTGGGGCCATGCCTGGAAAAATTATTCACTCCATGCAGAAGGTCGGAGTAATTAATCCGGTATTCTGTCTTGATGAAGTGGATAAGATGAGCGTGGATTTTCGTGGTGATCCTTCTGCAGCTCTGCTTGAGGTTCTTGACCCTGAACAGAATTATGCCTTTAATGATCACTACCTTGACCTTGATTATGACCTGTCCGAGGTGTTTTTTATTACCACGGCCAATACCCTGCACGGAATTCCATTGCCGCTTCAGGATCGTATGGAGATTATTCAGCTCAGCGGCTATACAGAAGAAGAAAAAAAGAATATCGCCTCAGGTTTTCTTATTCCAAAGCAGCTGGAAGCCAATGGGTTTTCCCTTGAAAGTATTAGCTTCAGCGACGGGGCCATTCTTGAAATCATTCAGCGTTACACCCGGGAAGCAGGCGTGCGCAACCTGGAGCGAACCATTGCTGCTGTATGCAGAAAGGTGGCTCGTGATCGGTTGAAAAGAAAAGAACCGGACAGGCAGTACCGCATCGCCAGGCAATCGATCGGCAAATATCTGGGGGTGCCGAAGTTTCGTTTTGGCCTGGCTGAAGAGCGAGATGAGATAGGTCTGACAACAGGCATGGCCTGGACCGAGGTTGGCGGGGAGTTGTTGCAGATCGAGGCGACTCTGATGCCCGGCAGCGGCAAGATGACGGTTACCGGTAAACTTGGTGATGTTATGCAGGAATCGGCTCAGGCAGCCTTGTCCTATGTTCGCTCCCGGGCCATGCGACTTGGACTGGAACCGGATTTTTACAAGTCGATTGATATTCATGTCCATGTACCGGAAGGCGCTATTCCTAAAGATGGTCCATCAGCCGGAATTACCATTGCCACCAGTATTGTTTCCGCCATATTGAAACTTCCGGTTGATCATCGGCTGGCAATGACCGGTGAGATTACCCTGCGTGGGCGGGTACTTCCCATTGGCGGATTAACGGAAAAGCTTCTCGCTGCGCGACGTGGCAATATAAGCAGGGTTCTGGTTCCGGCGGAGAATGAACGGAACCTTCAGGATGTGCCCATGAAAATTCGCAAGAGCCTGACAATTGAACTTGTTGATGATGTTGACGAGGTTCTCCAGAAGGCTCTTGTTGTAAAAGAAGGGGAGACTATTTTCAAAGATGTTCCCCTTGAATCTATTTTTGGTGATTTTACGGTTTCATCCCATAATACGCCTGCTCAATAAGTTTTTTTACAGATAGTCTGCGGTCCGTACCGGAGGTCAATTTGACGCTCGTTTCTTTCTCTTGTAAATCTTCTTTTTTGCTTGACGGACATAGGGTAAACTGGTAGAAACACCACATCCTTTTGGG
>CAZURY010000135.1:0-2346 GCA_964623145.1 uncultured Desulfobulbus sp.
CTCCCTGCAAAGGCGGCGAAAGTCCCTGCAAGAGTTGCCCGGCAGCATCTTCTGCCGCAAGTTCTTCGTAATCCGTTTCCACTGTTCTATAGGGGTAAGCGTTCACCGTAACCGTTCACCGAGATGCTGTTTCGCTCGCATTACCGGCATAATGTAAACGTTCACCAGCACCTCATCTTCGTCCACTTTGAACTTCTCGAACAGCGCCAGTATGCTTCAAAGTCCAAAATGAACAAATATAAGGTACTGGTGAACACTTACAGACCTGAAATATTTGAAACGTTGTCGTCCCGGTGAACGGTTCCTATAGGGCGCTGGGGTAAGGCCTGTTATTGTTTTTGAATAATTGCCATGGCATCGCCATAGCTGAAAAAGCGATACCCCCGGGCAATGGCTTCCCGGTAGCTTGCCAGCAGCCGTTTTCTACCCGTCAGGGCTGCCACGAGGAATAACAGGGATGAGCGGGGCAGGTGGAAGTTGGTGATCAGGTTGTCGATCACCTGGAATTTAAAACCGGGATAGATATAAAGGGCGCACGGCGCTTTGGTAGGCTGTACCTTGCCCTTGCTGTCAGCCGCAAACTCCAGGGTGCGTACCGTGGTGGTGCCCACTGCCCATATCCTTCTTTTTTCTTTTTTTGCCCTGTTGATCAGCTCGGCAGTTTGTCGTGATATTTCAACAAACTCCTTGTGGAGCGGGTGCTCGGTAATATCTTGGCAACGGACCGGGGCAAAGGTGCCGTATCCGACATGCAGGGTCACGCTGCAGGTCTCTATACCCTTCCGGCCCATGGCTGCAAGCAGATTCCGGCTGAAATGAAGCCCGGCTGTCGGCGCTGCCACGGACCCGGTCGTCCGGGCATAGCAGGTCTGGTAACGGAGGGCATCCTGCGGCGTACTGCCGTCCGGCCTGTGAATATATGGTGGCAGGGGAATTTGTCCGCACCTGTGCAACAGGTCATCAAGGCATTTATTGTCCCCTGGCCGGTAGCGTAATTCCACGTCAACCTTGCCGTCTTTGCGCAGTCGCGTAACCGTTGCCCGAATGTCATCATGGAAATGGAGTGTTGAACCTGCTTTAGGTCGTTTGGAGCTTTTGATCAGGGCTTGAACCCTGGCCGTTTGCCATCGCTCACCTGGCCGCTCCTGGTCAGTGTTCGGATATTCCAGCAGCAGCATCTCCACGCGACCGCCGGTTTCTTTCCGCCCCAGAAGCCGGGCCGGAAAGACCCTGGTGTCGTTGCGGATTACCAGATCCCCTGGACGCAGATAGTTAAGAATGGAGGCAAACCGGGTATGAGTCGGCGTGTCCGCCCGGCTGTCAAGCACCATCAGGCGGGACTGGTCGCGCTGCTGTGCAGGTTCCTGAGCAATGGCATCCTCCGGGAGTTCAAAGTCATAGGAAGCAAGCTGTAAATCCTCATTCATGGTCAATTGTTAACCGGGTATATTGAATGCAAGAAATATTGAATGAAAAAAAATATTGAACGAAAAAAAAATATATTGGAGCGATACATACACAACTGTGCAATCAGGTCAAGAGTTATTGCCCCAAGTAGATTCCCTGTGCTATGATAATAATTGATCACTGAACTCGTTTTCCGGTATCATATTACTCCTTCACCCCTGAATTATTTTGTTTCTCATTGTTGCTGCCACTGATATGGAAATGCAGGCCTTCCAACGGGCAGGCGCCCGTTCCCGGGCCTGTGAACTGCTTGTGTCCGGTATTGGACCGATGGAGGCCGCATTTTCCTTGACTTACCGTCTTGGAAGGGGAATGAGTGATTTGCAGGGAGTGGTGCATTTCGGCGTCGCCGGCGCCTATCACCGGTTACAGGGACCGGGGGCCGACATGCTTGATATCTGTCTGGCACAGGAAGAGGTCCTTGCGGACATGGGGGTGTGCTGTTCTGATACAATAGAGCATTTTTCAGCCCCCGAACTTGGGGTCGGGAATTATTTTTCACTGGACAATGGTCTCCGGCAAAAGGTTGCAGCCCTGTTCACAGCAAAAAAAATCGCTTTTCACCAGGGACGTTTTCTCACGGTAAGCTGTGTTTCAGGAACAAGGAAAAGAGGTGATATGCTGGCCGAACAATTTGACGGTTTGTGTGAGAATATGGAAGGAGCTGCCGTGGCCCGTGTCTGTGAGGCTTTTGGCCTGCCATGCCTTGAGATTCGCTGCATAAGTAATTTTGTAGAAGATCGTAATACCGGTCGCTGGCGCTTAAAAGAGGCCTGCCGAAAAGCGGGAACAACGGCCGCCCTTGTCGTTGGTCACCTGATGGAAACCTTGAACCTTGAACCCTGAACCCGAAACCTTGAACCCGAAACCCCTCTCCAT
>CAZURY010000135.1:2446-5940 GCA_964623145.1 uncultured Desulfobulbus sp.
AACCTTGAACCTTGAACCCTGAACCCGAAACCTTGAACCCGAAACCCCTCTCCATTGGTTTTTCGCCCTGTCCCAACGACACATACATCTTTTATGCACTGATGCATGGTCGCATACCTTTGCAGAATATTTCCTTTGCAGAACCCGTACTGGCCGATGTTGAGCAGTTGAACCGTTGGGCAATGCAGAGATGTCTTGATGTGACGAAACTCTCCTTTCATGCCCTGGGTCACGTTCTTGATGATTATGTGATGCTCACTGCCGGCGCAGCCCTTGGCCGGGGCTGCGGGCCGCTTCTTGTCAGCCGGGAAAAGACCTTTACGCCCGGTAGCCGGAGCAGAATTGCCATTCCGGGCGCCTACACCACGGCTGCATTGCTTCTCGCCCTTTTTGCTCCCCAGGTTCAGGAGACCGTTGTCATGCGGTTTGACGAAATCATGGAAAGTGTGCAAAAGGGGGAGGTGGATGGAGGCGTCATTATCCATGAGGGACGATTTACCTATCAGAACAGGGGGCTTTTTTGTATACAGGATCTTGGTCTCTTTTGGGAACAGGAAACCGGGTTCCCGATCCCACTTGGCTGTATTGCCGCCCGTGCGACGCTGGCAGATCCGGTGCTGGAGGAAATCGATCAGGGGATAAAACAAAGCCTGCAGTGGATACGCCTCCATCCCGACAACGGATGGGCCTATATCAAGGGCCATGCCCAGGAGCTGGATACCCAGGTTCTTGAGCGTCATATCAGCTTGTATGTCAATGATTTTTCAGAACAGCTTGGAAAAGAGGGAATTGCTGCCGTACAGGAGCTGCTTCGCCGTGGACGTCAGCAGGGTATTTTTCCCAAAATCGGTGATCTGAGGTGGATCGGGTGATGGGGGTTGCCGACAGGGGCGATTTTTTGCCGATTATAGGTCTTTGCGGCAGCAGCGGAGCCGGCAAAACCACCCTGCTTGAGGCCCTGGTTCCGAAATTTATCCGGGCCGGTCTTCGGGTTGCCGTGGTTAAGCACGGGGCACATCGCGTAATCGTCGATGCCCCGGGAAAGGACAGCGACCGTTTTTTTCAGGCCGGGGCTGATGTGGCCCTTTTGGGTGAGGAGTTTTTTATTCGCAGGCATGATACTGAAGGCTTCTCCTGTATTTTGCGTCGGCTTTGCAGCGACTATGACCTGGTGCTGGTCGAGGGCCACGCCTCTACCCCGGTAGACAAAATATGGTTGCTCGGCAAGGGGCATGCCCATCCTCCGGAGCATGCCGGTACTATTCTCCATGTCATTAAGCCTGTTGAACGCCGGCCGGATGCGGTCTTTACCTGGATATCGAACTGGCTGGCCGAAAGGTGTCTGCGTGTTCCTCTCTATGGCTGTCTGCTGATCGGAGGCAGGAGCAGTCGTATGGGACGGCCCAAGCATCTTATTGAACAAGATGGCGTAACCTGGATTGAAAGCGCGGTGGCCAAGCTTGAGTCCCATGTCCACCAGGTCGTGCTTTCCGGCAGGGGGGAGGTGCCGTCTTCCCTTGCCCGTCTTCCCCGGGTGCCGGACGTTCCCGGTCTTGCCGGACCCCTTGCCGGACTGCTCTCGGTTTTGCGCTGGCAACCGGATGCGTCCTGGATAGTGATTGGCTGTGATCAGCCCGATATCGATCCACAGGCCTTTTCCTGGCTGCAATCCCTTCGTAAACCGGGAGTCCGGGCGGTCCTGCCGGATCTGCGGGGAGACGGGCGTCTTGAACCGCTTCTCGCCTGGTATGATTTTCGCTGCCGGACAGCCGTGGAAGAACTGGCTGCCCGTGGCTGCCTGCGACCGGGAGGTCTGGCCGGAAAACCCGGTATTATTACGCCACAGCCTCCGGCCTCCCTGCGCACGTCCTGGCGCAACGTGAATACACCAGCGGAACTGGCGGAAAAAAAGTGTTGTTCCTGTGGGGGCTAAACAATGATGAAATCTCGGGAAGAAAAAAAGCAGGGGGCGGATCTGTCCATGGGTGAGCCCTTTGATCCGCATTTCACGGTTTTTCACGAATTGATGGCCTTTAAGGTTCAGGAAATCTTATTGGTCTCAAGCCCTTATGATGCATACATCATGGAAGAAGACAACTCCATGACTTCTCGGATTATCAATGAATACCATGGACTGAATCTCAGCCGTCCCCCCAGGATAACCAGGGCCACCACTGCGGAGCAGGCTTTGAAAATCCTCGATGACAGGTATTTTGATCTTGTTATCACCATGCCTCATCTTGGCGAGATGGACGGCTATTGTTTCGGCCGCGAAGTCAAAAAGCGCTATCCGGATCTGCCCGTTATCCTGTTGGCTCATTCCGTGCGTGATGCCGTTGTTCCCGGGCAGAATAATTCGTGCACCTGTGTTGATAATGCCTATGTCTGGTGCTGTGATTCCGATATCCTGCTGGCAATCGTTAAAAATGTGGAAGACAGCCTGAACGTGGAGACCGATACCGGCAAAGCCATGGTCAGGGTTATTCTTCTTGTTGAAGATTCGCCCCTGTACAGGTCGCAGTTGCTGCCGATGTTGTATGCTGAAGTTGTCAGGCAGACCCAGTCTGTCCTCGATGAGGGATTGAATGAAAAACACCGTTTATTAAAAATGCGGGCGCGTCCGAAGATCCTGACCGCCTCCTCCTATGAACAGGCGATCACTGTTTTTCAAAAATATCGGCAATATATTTTCTGTGTCCTGTCGGATGTCCGTTTCCCAAAAAACGGGGTTCTTGATGAGAAGGCCGGAATTGATCTTTTATCGGAATTTCGTTACGAACAGCCCGATCTCCCGCTCCTGCTGTTGAGCACGGAGGCCGCAAACAGGCAAAGCGCCGAGTTTCTATCAGCAGCTTTTGTCGAGAAAAACACTAAAAAAATCGGTTCACAGATACATAATTTTTTCCTGCGTTATCTTGGCTTCGGGGATTTTATTTTTTGTCTCCCTGACGGAACCGAGGTCGGGCGGGCAAAAAATCTGCATGATTTTGAATCGCAGTTGAAAACCGTGCCGCTGGAATCTATTCTCTACCATGGCCGAAATAATCACTTTTGTAACTGGGCCATGGCGCGGGCCGAAATTGCCCTTGCCATCAGGCTGCATAAGCGTTTTTTTCACCATGAAGTTAATGGTGAAATTCTACGTGAAGAACTCATCAGAAAGGTTCATGCCCTGCGCAAAATCAGGCAGCAGGGAGTTGTCGCCCAGTTTGACCGGCAGAGTTTTGATCCCGAGATTATGGATTTTGTCAAAATCGGCAAGGGATCCATGGGTGGCAAGGCCAGAGGGTTGGCCTTTATCTCCTCCTGGCTGTACCGCTCGATGAATCGCTCCTCGGAATCGGGAAGAAAAAGCGTCACTATTCCACGAACCTGCATCATTACCGCAGACGGCTTCAATGATTTTATAGCAAAAAATAACCTGAGTTACCGGGAAGGAGAATCCGATGACGATATTGGTGCCCGTTTTGTCCAGGCCTCTTTGCCGGAGTGGC
>CAZURY010000136.1:0-5924 GCA_964623145.1 uncultured Desulfobulbus sp.
TGTGTTTTTACTTAGCCATCTAATAGAATGATTTTGACTTTTTACGAGTTCATCAATTTTAGATTTTCAATAAAAATTAATCATCGCTCGATCGTTCATCAATCCCCTGGTTTGCCAATTTATCAGCACGACTGTTTTTTGCCCGGGGAATATGGGAGACTGAGAACCCGGTAAAGCCCTGCAAGAGCTGCTGTGCCTGGGAGAAAAGGCTTTTTAATGAAGGATTTTTTACTTTGTATCTGCCTGTGAGCTGGCGAACAATAAGTTCGGAATCAAGGAAAATATCAAGATGTCTGCAGCCGATTTTATCAGCCAGGAGCAGGCCGAGAATGAGCGCCTTGTATTCTGCAACATTATTGGTGCATCGGCCGAGGAATTGCGCTTTCGTGGCAAGCTCCCTCCCATCCGCGTCAAAAAGGATCGCCCCTGCACCTGCCGGTCCTGGATTTCCTCGAGAAGCGCCATCGGTATATAATGAGCAACGAAGATTTTCATTTTGCCGGGAATTTCCGTTGCCCGGAAGTCTCTTTTTTTCAAGAAGGATATCGCGAATGTCATCTGGCGGGATTTCCGGAAAGATCCTCCGTAACTCGTCTTCGGTCACCTGTTCGGCCAGTCGCCGGATAATGTTCTGCCTGTCCATGAAGCCGGGAACGTTATGCTTCTTCGCATTCCTCTGTCTGATAGTAGAGCATGCGCTGGCAGGTTGGACATATCTGTAATTTGTCTCCTTTTCGTACCTCGTTGTATTGCTGTGGCGGCATGGCCATAAAGCAACCCTGACAAACACCATCTACGGTTTTGACCACAGCAAGTCCTGCCCGTTTAACCAGCAACATATTGTAGCGCTTGAGGAGAGGGGCTTTCAGTTCATCTGCAAGCTTGTCGCGTTTTTTAGCAACGGTTTTTCTGCGGTTTTGTATTTTTTTAATTTTTTTGGCAACCGTCTTGGTTTCTTCCGCTAGTATTTCTTCTTCCCCGGTGAGCAGATTTTCGAGCTCCGTCATTTCGTTCTCGGTCTGCTCGATTTCTTCCATAGTGTTCAATAGCTGCTCTTCCGTCTCCTTGACCAGCCGTTTGTTTTCCTCAATTTCCTTGAGCAGGGCCTGGTGTTCTCTGCTGGTTTGCACCTGCATCATTTTGTTCTGCCGATCTTTGATCCTGGCGCCGGCATCTTCATTTTCAGTCTCAATGGTGCGTTTTTTCTCCAGCAGTTCTTTGATCCGCTCCCGGCAGTCGGCAATGGCCGCTTTTTTATTATCAATTGACAGCTGCCGATCGTCTATTGCCTGTTGTTGTTCGCTGATTTCTTGATCAAATCCGGCCAGTTCAACATCAATCTCCTGCAGGTCGATGAGTTGGTTCATCTCGTCGTTCAATGGTTCACTCCTTGTTGCAATCGCTTTGCGTCGGCCAGATCGGGCCGACGAGTAATAGTATCCTAAATTGAGCGTTTCACCCCATCCGGAGTCTCGCTGCGCTCGCTTACCTGCAAATAAAAAAAGATAAATAATTATAAGTGTTTTCTTTTTAAATTGTTGCAGATTGGGTGAAACCCTACGGGATTTCCATTTCATCCCCAATCTGCGGGCCTTGTGCAGTTTCATGTAGGGATAACTACAATGAAACAGCACAAAACCACCAGCTTGGGGCGAAATGAAAATCGCTCAATTTAGGAGTATCTGAAAACAGTCCATACAATGATGAGGGCTATTCCATCATCTGCATCGTTTTATTCGGGAATACTGGTTAACGGTGGTTGCTGCCGTGCCGTATACACTCTGTTGCTGACTTTCTTTTTCCTTAGTTCCTGCTCTATGCGCTGTCGTAACGGCTCCAGGATGAGCTGCTCGGTGGCAAAGTGGCCACCATCAATGATCCAGAAACCAGCCTCTTCTGCCCAGCGGGCAATGGAATGCTTAACCTCGGCGGTAATATACAGGTCGGCGCCCGCCTTCATGGCTGCTCCAGCAAATTCCGAGCAGGCTCCACCGCAGACTGCAATTCTGGTGACCCGTTCAGGTCGGGGGCCTGCCTCAAGCAGCCAGGGTGGGTCACAGGTTTCTCTGAGGCGTTCAATGCATTGGGTTGGCTTCATGGGGCGCATGCAGTCGCCGATTCTTCCCAGGCCGCAGGAGGACTGCCTATTTGTTTTTTCAGGTATCAGGGGAGTTATGCTGCTTAATTGCATTCCTTCTGCCAGCACATCGCTTACACCGCCTGTCGTGGCATCAAGATTAGTGTGACAGCCGATTATGCTGATATCATTTTGTAGAGCCTGGCTTATAAATGCACCGACAGGTTGATCAGTGCGCAGAGAATGCAAGGGATGGAAGATGGCAGGGTGATGGGTGATGATAACATTTGCTCCCCTGGACCGGGCTACGCGGAAGAGGGGGGAAACAGGGTCAAGAGCGATCAGTAATGATTGGACAGGAGTATCAGGATCTCCGGCAAGCAACCCTGTGTTATCCCAGGATTCGGCCAGGGAAGAGGGTGCAATTTGTTCCAGGATGTCAAGGAGATCCTTAACTAACAGGTCCATTGGCTCCATATAAAGAAAAAGAGGTACAGCCTCCAGGGGCTGTACCTCTTTCTTTTTGTTCCGATCCCTGTTCGGGCCGCAGTCCTGAAGGGAAGATATCGTTTTAAAGGCGTTGTTTTCAAAAGCCTGTATTATTTGATTGAGGAAGAAGTGTAAAACCCATATAATTGATTTCTTCCGTGGTCTGTAAATTGGTGGGCCTACCTGGACTCGAACCAGGGACCGACCGGTTATGAGCCGGTGGCTCTAGCCAACTGAGCTATAGGCCCAACGTTGTTAAACTTAAATATTCTACCTGAAAAAATAAAAGGGTCAATCTTTTTTTAACAAATTTTGGAAAAATGTCAAAATTTGACTGCAACACAGAGCGTAATGGGAGAGGTCTGGGGCGCGGAATAATAATTACCAGGATTACTACAACAAAATAGACGATGATTTACGCTAATTTAATTTACTTTCTGGTGGTTATTTTTTTGTATTCCACCAATATTCCACCGGCAAAAGCCTATTTTTCTCCATTTATTGCCCTGGCGCTTGCCATTGCTTTATGTATTTTTTTTGCTCGACTTTCTGCCCGGCAGTTTTCTCGCAGCCTGAATGGATCAAGCAGGCTCTATTTTGCAGCGGAAAAAAAACTCACCCTTGTTGCCGTGGCTTTGTTTGTCGTTTTTGTCTATGGGCTGGACCTAAAATATTATCTCCACCCCCTCTCTTTGGGAGACCATTTGCCGGTACTGGAAAATCTTGCCGGACTGATTGTTTTTTTTCTGTTGCTTTCCATCATGTGGGTTAAGGGACGTCCTGCCTATCAAGCTGTTTTCCAGAGGAAATATTCTGCCGTCGGCTTTGTTGTATCCAATATTAAGGCTAATCTGCCCATTGTCCTGCCCTGGCTGGTGCTGTCTGCTGTTTTCGATCTGCTGGCCCTGCTGCCCTGGTCCGGGTTTCAGAAGCTGCTTACCTCTTCCTGGGGCGATCTGATTTTGTTTGGGGTCTTTATCTGTTTCCTGGCCCTGTTTTTTCCACCGCTTGTTCGTTGGCTCTGGGGGTGCAAGCCCGTACCGCCCGGCCCTTTGCGCGACCATATTGAATCCTTTTGTAAAAAACAAGGGTTCTCGTCGGAAATCCTCTACTGGCCACTGTTTGAGGGGCAGGTATTGACGGCAGCGGTCATGGGGATTGTTCCCCGCTTTCGATATTTGATGATTACGCCTGCGCTTGTGGCAACGCTTGATCCGGAGGAGCTTGATGCCGTGCTGGCCCATGAAATCGGCCATGTAAAAAAGCGCCATCTTATTCTGTATGTCGTGCTGTTCCTTGGTTTCAGCTTAATGGCCGGCATCCTTGTTGAGCCTTTGCCCTATCTGTTGCTGGGAAGCGATTGGTTTTATCAGTTGTTGAATTTCCTGCAGATGAGGCCGGATACTTTTTTAGCCGTTTCTGCAGCCGTGGTGCTGCTTTGTTTTATGTTGATCTATTTTCGTTTCATTTTCGGCTACTTCATTCGCAATTTTGAACGTCAGGCAGATCTCTGGGTTTTCCAGGTTCAGGGAACGGCCCGACCGCTTATTCGTGCTTTTGAAAAGATAGCGGATTTAAGCGGAAATATTCGGGATGAGAAAAACTGGCATCATTTTGGTATCGGCGAACGGATTGATTTCCTTGAACGTTGCGAACAGGATCGCTCTCTTCTTCAGCGTCATAATCGAAAAGTATTGATGAGTCTGGTTGTCTATTTGTTCGTTATCGTGAGCTTTATGCTCATTTTTCCCCGGCTGGATGCTGCATCACTGGCCAATGGGTACGAGACCAGGTATGCCGAGGCCGTGCTTACCCAGAAGATTAGAGAGGAGCCTGAAAACAGTCTTTTGCTGCAGATGCTGGGTGACCTGATGCAGAAAAAGGCAATGGAGAGAAAGGCCATCAATGCCTATGACAGAGCCTTAGAGATCAACCCGATGAACCCTGAGTTGAGTAACAACCTGGCCTGGCTGCTGTTGACGGCCAAGGATAAATCATTACGTGATCCGGAGCGGGCTCTGACCCTGGCCCGTACAGCCGTTCTGCTTAAAGAAAAAGGTTTTATTCTGGACACCCTGGCCCTGGCCTATTTTGCCAATGGCCTTGTCGATGAAGCCATGGCTGTTGAACTCAAAGCCATTCGTCTGGATCCTGAGAACGCGGCCTATTATCGTCGGCAGCTGGAAAAGTTCCGCAAGCAGGCAGGGCAGCGCCTCCATTTCAGGAAGGAATAAGACCGCTCCGGCAATGGTTTCAGGCCGCTTTTTTGTGAATTCCACCGCCATTATTCAGGGTGCGGGCGATGGTCATTAACGCCTTGTCGCGACAGTTGAGAATAACGGCCCGCAATCCGGCGTCAACCAGCAGCGGCAGCATTCGGCAATGGGAAGTGGATCGTTTGGCTGCGGCAAGTCCCATGGTGCCGTTGCTCAGCGCCAAAATGGTTTTTGCCTTTTGGTTGCTCAATTCTCCGATCAGAGAAATGAGTTCCAGCGCTCTGTCCAGATCAGGCATGCCGCCGCTCAGATTCCAGGTCAGGGGATCCGTGCGAACAGAAAACACAGGATCCAGGTAGATGTTTTCAAAAGGCAGATCAACGAGATCGGCCTGCTCCAGTACATCCAATGCCATCTGCAGTTGCTGTTGGCTGCCGGTTGTCCATAATCCTGGTCGGGTAAGCAGGACAACAAGGTTGGCGTCATATGTTTTTGCCAGTGACATATATGTTTCCAGTTTGACGGGATCAGCGGTGACCGCGTTAATGGTTGCCTGGCCAATGTGACATTGCAGCGCCGCTTCCAGGTGCTCGCCGGCGGGAAGAAAGAGGGGAATTGTCCAGTTCTGCTGGATGATTTCCATGGCCCAGATCAGGCGGCCGGCCATTGCCTTTGCCGGACCTGGATTGATATCCAGGGCGGTGGCTCCACCATCAATTTGTTTTCGGGCCAGCCTGATCAGACCTGGCTTGTCCCTTGTATCGAGAATCTTCTGGAAATGGGGGTTGAGAATGTGTAGATCTTCACCGGTGAGGA
Organism: uncultured Desulfobulbus sp.; assembly: GCA_964623145.1. GTDB lineage: Bacteria > Desulfobacterota > Desulfobulbia > Desulfobulbales > Desulfobulbaceae > DRLX01. The sequence continues at coordinate 5,599 of CAZURY010000136.1, forward strand.
CTAACGTACTACTTTTCTGTATGTTCATGGAGTTTTCTCCCATAATCCGGGTGTGAAAACGGACAAAAAACCCGGACCGAAATAAAAATGAAAAGAAATCGATCCGGGATGTCCCTGCTCTCCACAGAATCATGGTCTTCCCGGTCCACGGGGAAAAACCGAACATGTTGCAGGCAGGTCTTCTGACTTCCCCATCCTTGCAACGGCCTTCCCGTCCTGCCGGACAGTGACATGATTACGTTGAAGTGACTTCCCGTAGTTTTTTACGGAATCGGGGTTACAGCGGCGGGCCCGTCCCGGATTTACACCGGGTTCCCTTTTCATCC
>CAZURY010000137.1:0-5757 GCA_964623145.1 uncultured Desulfobulbus sp.
ACAATTATCCGGAATTTCAACCAGCAGGGAGGAAAAAATGAGGGCTGATTCAGGATGCGGAACCGCTCATCCTACATCCGTCCGTGCCGGATAATAGCAAGTAATAGCCAGAAACCCATAATGCCGGCCACAAGAAAACCGGCCAGACCGATAAGAGGAATACCGTTCCATTTTGGCGGAATATCAGAGAGAATAATCAGCGAGGATCCGATGATCTGGGCGGCAAGGACAATGGCAAAGGAAACACGGTTGGAAACACGGTCCAGGCAGTTGCCCAGCGTTTGCAGGCCGCGATGTTCAAACTCAAGCTTCATCCGGCCTTCCCGCAGCTGCCTGAGGATAGTGCGAAGCTCTTCGGGCAGCTCACGGATAAGCGACAAGTATTCCGAGCTTGTCTCACCCGCCTCTTCGGCCAGCCGGCGGGGATGCATGCGGCCAATCTTTATCTTCTGCATAAACGGCCTGGCAAGCACAATCAATTCCAGGTCCGGATCGAGCTGAAGCCCAACGCCCTCCACAGTACTGAGCGCCTTTAACATCAGATATAAATTGGGTCGTAAGGATAGTTTATGGCGGGTGACAAGATCGAGCAGATCCTGGAGAATCTTGCCTGCGGCAATTTCTCCCAGCGGTCTGTACAAATATCGATCCATCATATCGCCGAGATCACGCGCCAGGTCATCACGGTTCACTTCGCCATGATGAATGGTCAGCTTCAAAACACCGGCAGTGACCTTGATCTCCTTGCCGGCCACAAGATTTAAAACCAGATCGGTAAACTCTTCCCGGTCCTTCAGGCTGAGCCGACCCATCTGGCCGAAATCAATGAAACAGATGACATTATCCTCCATCACCAGAATATTCCCGGGATGGGGATCGGCATGGAAAAATCCGTGGATGAAAATCTGTTCCATCACCAGATTAGCGCCGCGCCGGGCAATAATCTTCACATCCCGGCCGGCAGCATGCAGGCTTGTGAAATCATTGGCCTTGATCCCGTCAATATATTCCAGGATCAGGATACGTTCGCAGGAAAATTCCGGATAGACCCGGGGAACATGAATGGTCGGGTTCCCTTCAAACTGACGGGCAAAACGCTGGATATTGGTCAACTCAATGGAAAAATCAATTTCACGCGACAGGCTGCGGGCAAATTCGTGGACGACAGCGGTTGGCCGATGCCCCTGCACCTCCTCGAGATGCTCCTCCATGAGGCTTGCGATATGGGCAAGAATCTCAAGATCAACGGCAATCAGGTTTTCAATATCGGGCCGTTGGACCTTGACAACGACCTCGGTCCCGTCTTTCATGGTCGCCCGGTGGACCTGGCCGATGGAAGCAGCGGCTAAGGGATCTGCTTCAAAACTGGTGAAAAATTCTTCCGGATCACCGCCCAGCTCCGTTTTGAAGATCTCGACGACCTCCTCGTAGGCAAACGGCGGCACCTTATCCTGAAGCTTGGCCAGTTCAGAGAGATATTCAGGGGGGATAAAATCAGGTCGGGTCGACAACAACTGGCCTAATTTTACAAAGGTCGGCCCGAGTTCTTCCATGGCCATTCGCAATCGTTCCTGGCGGGAGAACCGCTGTACCTGGGCCCGGGGCTTGCGGTTAATCATCTGCAGGCCGGATTCCAGGTACTGATCTATATGAAGACGATCGACCAGGTCTTCAAAACCATACTTGAACAATACCTGCAGAATACGATGGTATCGATTCAAATGCCGGTAAGTGCGGCCTATGACGCCAAGCTTGCGAATGCTGAACAATAGTCTATATTTTGAATTGAGCGGGTTGACGGAGTGCGCTGCCGGTAAAAGGCACGCTCCGCCAACCAGAGGCAGGCAGCCTATTTATTGATCGCCACCTGCAGCTCTTCAATTTTTCTCCTTAAATCAGCGACATCATCTTTGGTGGCAAGGTCCAGCTGATCAATCCGCTCTTCAACCCGTTTATTGATCCAGAGCTCAAGCTCATCCTTGGCCTTTTCCGATTTTTTAATCAGATCATCAACAAACTGTTTTCCCTCTTCCCGGGTGAGCTTGCCTTTATCGATCAAATCGCCTTTGAGTTCCTCAATCTTGTCCTTGGTCAAAAAGGCAGCGCCAATACTTGCGTACAAAACATTTTTCAATAGATCCTTCATGGTCTCCTCCTCGGGATAATAAACTCTGCAAATGTGCATGCAGGTCTGTAAGAGGCGCAAAAAAAAATTATCTGGATAATTTCTTCACACCCCTGAAATACAACTATCTTTTCTCTATATCTCGATGAAAAACATTGAGATTATACCCGGTTCTGTCAAGGAACTTTTTCAAATATTCAACCACAGCCACTGAGCGATGCCGCCCTCCCGTGCATCCGATGCCGATACGAAGACAGGATCGTTTTCCACCGGCATGCTGCCGGGTAAGGAACAATAACAACGGCTCAAGCAGGACAAAAAATTCACGACCGATTTCATTTTCAAGGGCATAGGCCGAAACTTCAGGCTCCAGGCCGCTGTGGTCTTTCAACTCGTTGATCCAATAGGGATTGGGCAGAAAACGAACATCCCAGATCAAATCGGCTTCCGGAGCGCCATGTTTAAAGCCGAAGGAAAACAGGGAAACAGTAAAATCAGGGTTGCCGTCCGGCGATTGCTGGTTCATGGTTCAAGCTTACAAATCAGGATGCCGAGCAGAGCATACGGATAGACTCCGCCTTTTCACTGATGCCCCGTTTAAGGATTTCATGATTGTAGGCGGCAATCACATCAGGGCGTTTCAACATACCCAGAACCCAGGGTTCCTCCAGACTTTCCACGACCGGGATTTCATCAATACCTTTAATATCAAAAAGCTGCATGGCGTCGTAGAGGTTCTCTTCAGGCGTAAGCATGATAACATCACGGGTACAGATGGCGCCCACCATATAACAGACGCGTTGCTCTTCATCGTGGAGAATATTTTTCACATCCTGCATGGAGACCACCCCAACCATCAATCCCTTATGGTTGATCACCGGAAAATAGAAACTGTCCTTTGCATAACGAAACAGCTCCAGCAGGTGATTTATATTGGCATTTTCGCTTATAAAATCAACGTCCTCGGTAATGGCCTTCCCGACCTTGATGGACTTCATGATAGCCACCTCACGTCCTTCATGAATATTTATGCCCTCACGGGAAAAGTCCACGGTATCAATGGAATCGTGATAAAACTTACTGGCAGTGACCGTACTGAGAATAGAGACCAGCATCACCGGAATAATAATGACATAATTCCCCGTCATCTCAAAGAGAAGAAAGATAGCGGTCATGGGCGCGTGGGTGGATGCGGCCAGAAAGGCGCCGATACCGATGGTTGCATAGGCGCCGGCAGAGGCGGTATATGCAGGCAGCAGGTGATGGACAACACTGCCGAAAGCTCCGCCGCAGACCGCGCCGATAAAAAGAGCCGGGGCAAAAACACCACCGGCGCCGCCGGATCCCAGGGTAATGGCCGTGGCAATGGATTTAAGGAAAATCAGCGCCAGCATAATGGAGGCAACCGTGTGCCCGGCCAGCGCCTTTTCAATATATTCATAGCCATCACCCATGATCTGGGGAAAGGCGATACCCATGCTGCCGACCAGCAGGGCGCCGAATATGGGTTTTAGTTGCGGATGGAGTGGTAGTTTTTGAAATATGTCACGGACAGCATAAAAAAAACGGATATGCAGAACCGCCAGTAAACCGACTAAGAGAGCCATCAGGGCATACAAGGGCATTTCGACAAAGGGATTGACCATGTGGTAGTTGGGAATGGGAAAGGCGGGAATCTCACCGAACCAGGCTCTTGAAACCACGGTGGACAGGGCAGAGGCAATGACCAGGGCGGAAAAGGATGAAATTTCATAGGTCCCCAGCAGCACTATCTCAGCGGCAAAAAAGAGACCTGCCAGAGGAGCATTGAATATACCGGCAATTCCACCGGCGCAGCCGGCGGCAATATAGACCTTCATCCGCTTGCCGGAAACTCTGGTTTTCTGGCCGACAAGAGAGCCGAGACAGCCGCCGATCACGGCAATGGGACCTTCGACACCGGCTGAATTTCCAGACCCGATGGTCAAGGCGGTTGAAACAATTTTGATAAAAATATTACGGCTGCGGATTACTCCGTTTTCAAGGTTCACCCGCCGGAGAAAATTGGGAAAGCTGTAACCGTTCACCTTGCCGGGAAAAGCCAGCGACAGGGGAATCAGCAAAATCATGCCGATCATGGGAATCAGGGGCAGCAACAGGGAGCGCCAGCCGCCCTCCTCAATCTTAAAGGCCTCATAAAGGCGGACAAAAAGTTGCTCATGGACCAGGTCAACCGCCTCACGAAAGACAATTATCGCAACACCGGCCATCAGGCCGATAAACGCAGCGATAACAATCATCCTGGTGTTTTCACCGGGAAGAAAAAGCTTTAATTTATCCCTCATGTCCTCTCCGGTACCCGACAACCAATCATCTTTGCCTGTTCAAGAAAAAAATCATCCGTCATGCCGGCAAGATAATCCCTGACAATAGCTGCCGATGAATGGGTGTTTCTGTATTCATCGTTCATGCTTGTAAAGAAAAGACCAGAGGCTGTTTTGTCATTAGATTCACGTTGCAAAATATTCATAAAATGCTCAAACAATGCTCTATAACAGGCGAAAATAATCTCCAGATCCGGCTTGAATGCAGGATTGTGATAGATGCGTTTATAATTAAATGCCTTAAGCTCGACCAGCAGATCCGCTGTCTCCCGGCCAAAACCGATATGGTCCTGCGCCTCACCCGCCGTATCATCCCTGACATGACGGCTGTGGCTCAAGAGGTCGGTTACCAGCGAGAAAACAATGGTGCCGTTGGTGACGCCCAGCTTCTGCGCGCAGGCAGCAGGAATCTCGCTGCGCTCAATCAGCTGGAGTTCAATGGCATCTTCAATATCCCGACCGATATAGGCAATGGTGTCCGACATGCGCACAACGCAGCCTTCCAGGGTCATGGGAAGAAGAGGCAGCATCGGGCGTTGTCCTTTATCCCGGATTTCCCGGTCAAATGAAGAAAAATCTTTGTTGCGGCAAGGGGCAAGTCTGGTGGCATGGGCTTCCCCATCATGACAAAGAATACCATCAAGCACCTGCAGGCAAAGGTTCCACCCCCTGCCCCTTCGCTCAACTCTTTCAAGAAACTGAACGGACTGAATATTGTGGGAAAAGCCGACCAGGCCGTACTCCCGGCACAGGGTATTTAAAATTCGTTCTCCCTCATGTCCGAAAGGAGGGTGCCCTATATCATGCCCCAGGGCAATGGCTTCGATCAGGTCTTCATTGAGCCGTAAAAAACGCCCTATGGTTCGGGCGATTCTGGAGACAAGCTGAACATGCAGTACCCTGTGGCTGATGTGATCATTGTCCACCAGGGAAAAAACCTGTGTTTTGTCTATATAACGCGCATAACCACGTGAATGGAGTATGCGGTCGCAATCCTGGGCAAAGGCTTGTCGATAATCGATTCTGCTCTCACGCCGCCGTCGTACTCCATCCCTGCTTTTGCAGGCAAGCGGTGATAACCGACGCGCCTCTTCACGATTGAGTTCAACAAGCAGTCCGGCCAGTTCCTGTTCTTTTCCCTTTATTTCACGCCCCTGCCTGAAACAATCTCTATGCATATTTTGAAAGCAAGGATGAAAAACCTGCCCTTTGCCGTAATCTGCCGGACACATTTATTGATACAACTTGAACCAGCAACCCCATTGTCCA
>CAZURY010000138.1:0-5739 GCA_964623145.1 uncultured Desulfobulbus sp.
AGATACAGGCCTTGCGGGTGCTGGTCGGCCAGGTATTTTGCCAGCGCGGTTTTGGCGCAAAAGGATTGGGCAAAGAAAACTGTTGGCACTTCAGGATTTACATACGATTCAAGGGTGAGGTCAGCCGGGGTTTTATTTTCCATGCAACGGGTCCAGCCATAGATATGGGTAGTGTCGGGAAAAAGGGGCAGTAAACTAAAATCCCGGGGCGGCACACCCCAGAAGCCGGCCGTTGGACTGCAGGGAGCAGGGCTTTCTCCCGGTTCAGGGCAAATAACGCCCCCGGTGATGGCCGTCATTTTTTCCAGCAGGGGCATGCGGGTCCTGCACAGAGGGACGCCGACTCCCTCCATATCCTGATTGCGGGTACAGTGTATCGGGATGTTCAGCATGTTTTTCAAGATGGTGGAAACGTGCAGGGCGCAGTCGCATTTTCCCGGGCCGACATCTATGTAAATGCAGTCCAGGTGCAGATGCATGGCATTGAGCACCACTGTGCGCAGGACGGCGCAGTAAACACGAGGGAGAAGGGAGGCCGTCATGTCCAGTGAGGCTCGAACCTGCGGTTCATCCAGGTCAATGATCCGGACCCCGCGTCTGTGAAGATCGGCAATTACTACCCGGGGTGGGATGCCGACAATACCTACTCTTTCCGTCATGATATATCAGATATGATGGCGTCGTAAAAACTTCGATCGACAGCAAAGTGTGTTCTGTGGCGATTCTCAACATACTCCATGTATATAGTTAAGACCTGCCACAGAATACTACTCCTCGGAGTCTGCGCTTACCTGTATCCCTATGTTTTTACTTAGCCATCTGATTGGTAGATTTTGCCTTTTTGCGAGTTCATCCGATATGGGACAGGTCTAACTGTCTTCCCGCAGAAGAAAAACAATGCCGAGGGCGCTGATCAGGATGTGGATTGAAATGGAAGCCATAAGTGGATTAATATAACTTGCCTTGGCCAGAGATTGCAAGGTTCCCCACACTCCCCAGCAGGCAAAGGCCAGACCGCAGCTGACCGGAATAGCCAGAGACAGGTCCCTTCCCCAGGCCCGGTAGACAAAAAGTAAAAGCGGCAGGCCCAGGAGCAGCAGGGGAACTCCCAGCAGCGTGTAAGAAATCCGACCATAAAACTCGGCCCAGGCCTTGTTCTTCTCTTCCGGAGCCTGCTTGCGTCTGGCTTCCTGGTAAAGACCGGTAAGAGAGAGCTCCATGGAGTGATATTTCGGCACAAAAAAATTGGATGGCTTTTCTTTAAAATCAAATGTACGCCGATTGAATACTTCCGTTGTGAATTTTTCCTTTCCGGCCCTGGTCTGGACCTGACCTTGAATAAGAGTCCATACGTCATCTTGCCAGAGAGCCTGTTTCGCCGCAATGAGTGTGGTCAGGCGATATTCCGGGTCCCAGGAGGCATAGGAAAAAAAGCGAAAATCATCCCGCGTTCTATCAGGCCGGGCAAAGGAGTAAAAGCCGTCCCGACCTCGATAATAATAGCGGCCGTTACGAAAAATACCCAGGGCAACCCTGCCCTTGACCTCTTTGTTCCAGATATGGTTGGTAATGGAGATGGTTTTAGGGAGTACGAACTGGGACATGGCTAAAAAGAGAAGGGTAAAGACAATTCCGGCGCTGATGATCGGATTTGTGATTTTTCTTAAGGGAATGCCGCAGGCTTTCAGGGCAATCAGCTCGTTGCTGTGATTGAGGATACCCAGGGTGATCACTCCGGCCAATAGAATGCAGACCGGTCCCATCTGCTCGAGGATAAAGGGGATACTGAGGATAAAGAATTTTATGACCAGGGCCATGGATTTCCCTTTTTCCATGAAATCGTCAATTTTTTCAAAGAAATCAATCAACACATAAATGGCAATAAAACTTGCCATCAGCATGAAAATATTCTTGATAAATTGCTGGAGAATATAACGGTTCAGAAGGTTCACTGCTCAGTCATCCATCTTTTTTCTCAACGATAATTAATTGATGGCGTCGTAAAAACTTCGATCTACTGCGTCGTGTGTCCCGTGGCGATTCTCAACATACCACATGTATAGTTAAGACCCGCCACGGAACACTACTCCTTGTATATCTGTGTTTTGTACTTAGCCATCTTTGAATACGTTTGGACTTTTTACGAGTTCATCATTAATGGTCGGTGCTGTAAAAGATTTGGGCTTCACCGGACAATTTGGGAGGTTTCTGTTGTCGCAATAAATCGCATGTAGTACCCTTTGCCGGCATTTTGGTCAAGTATTTGCCGTCAAATTATTGCAAGAGAATTTTGCAGGATTACCGACGGAAAAAGGATATGTGCATGAAGAACAATACACAACAACTACCACTGGTGACAAGCGTTACTCTTGCTGCCGAACCTCCGAGTCTGCAGGATAATACCGCGGATATTGATCGACTGCGCATGAGTGTGTGTAAAGAACTGCCGGCCGAACTGGTGAATCGACCGCTTGTTGTCCCCTTTTCGGCCATGTCCGGCCTTGGCCGTCGATTTCGCCGGGCTGGATTTTCCGGCTGCGCGTTGTTCAATGTCCTGCCGCATGAGCTGCAGCTTGTTGATTTTTTTGATGCGGAGCCAGAATGTATTGCAGGCATGGCTCTTGATCTTGGCACAACCCACCTTGAGGCAACGCTGATTGACCTGGCAAGCGGCAGAACCCTCTCCCATACCCATGCTCCAAACGGCCAGATGCAATTCGGAGCGGATATTTTAAGCCGCATTCATTATGCCACCGATAAGACTGGTGATTCAGCCGGGCTGTATCAGCTCCAGAAGGCAGTGGTGGCAAGTATAAATGAGATGGTTGATGCCCTGGCAGCGGAGGCGGGGGTAGAGCCTGCGTCCATTCGGGCGCTCAGCGTTTCCGGCAACACCACCATGGTCCATTTTCTGTTGGGGCTCAGTCCCTACCATATCTGCCGGGAACCTTATACGCCTCTTATCGGCCGACCGGATCCTTTTTTTGCAACGGAAATAAATGTCCACATAAACAGGTTGGCGCCGGTATGGGTGCTGCCGAGTATCGGCAGTTATTTCGGTGGTGATCTTATTTCCGGCATTCTGGCAAGTGGGCTGGATCAGATGGAAAAAACCTCCATGCTTATTGATGTCGGCACCAATGCAGAGGTGGTGCTCGGCAGTAAAGACTGGTTGATTGCCTGTGCAGGCGCCGCCGGCCCTGCTCTGGAAGGCGGTGTTGCGCGAATGGGTATGCGGGCGGGACCTGGAGCCATAGAGCATGTCCGGCTTGATCGTACAAACTGGCAGCTGGAAACAGTAACCATTGATGATCAGCCGGCTGTCGGTATCTGCGGATCCGGGTTAATCGAACTGGTGGCCCAGCTGTTTCTTGCCGGTATCGTTGATTTGCGGGGAAAATTATGCAGAAGAAGCGAGAACGGCTCTGAGAAACGGCGTGCATTCGTTCGCAGTCGCCTTGTTGACACTGAGGAAGGGTTGAGTTTTGTGGTTACCCCTGCCCGGCAGTCCGGTCACGGCGAACCTGTGGTGCTGGCTCAGGTTGATCTGGATGCGATGATGCGTTCCAAGGCGGCCATGTATGCCATCCTCACCACCCTGACCAGCCAGGTCGGGGTGGAATTCTCCGATCTTGACCGCATCTACGTAGCCGGGGCATTCGGCAGGCATATTGATCCGGTCGCCGCCATCACCCTTGGCATGCTGCCCGATCTGCCGTTGTCCACCTATACATCGGTGGGCAATAGCTCTCTAAACGGGGCTGAACTTATTTTGCTCTCTGAGCAGGCCCGGTTGCGGAGTATGGAGATCGGCAGGAAAATTACCTACATTGAGCTTAACGTCAACCAGGAATTTATGCTGCGTTTTTCCGGCTCCCGTTTTATCCCCCATACCGACCCCGGATTATTTCCTTCGGTGCCCGTCATTTCGCAGGGTGATTCCGCTGAAAAGGGTTGACTTGCAATTTATATGGACGGCTGCTATAGTTTTTATGTTCGTTGCCCGAGGGTTCAACGGAGTGTCTGCCATGAAGATATTAAGCGCGACAATATACAGCCTGTCTGCGGACAGCCTGAATAAACAGAATAGCCGGCCACAGAGCGTATCCGGCCTCTGCTAACGTAAATAGACCACTGCCGCATTGTTAAGATGGAGCAGTGGTCTTTTTTTATTGTCGGTGTTGCAAGAAAAGGCCGCGACACCTGCGGCCGGCGGTTACAACCTGTTGGTATCCATTCCGGGTTGATGCCGCTGCTGACCCGCATATTTCATAAGCGGTCTGCTGTAACGCGTGAAAGCACTGAATCTGCGTCAATTCTCTTGAAAATTGTTTTCGATATACTGCCAGTATGCCTGCAAACAATTTCCTGCGTGAATTGACGCATCTCCGGCACTTTCGCGCATTTCGCAACGACCTTTGTGAAAAAAGCGGGCTAACTTTTTACAAGTTCCTCTTTATTGAGATAATGAGATGAAGAAACGACTGGAAAAAATAGCTGATTCCATAACCCGGAGTGCGAGTAAAAATTCGGCTCAGGGTCGTTTGAATGGTTTTTATAATGTCTTTAACCGTGACGATGAGGTTCTCATCGTCATCAATGCTGATCCTGATGCCCTGGCCAGTGCCATGGCAGTAAAAAGGCTTTTGGCCTATCGGGTCGGCAGCGTCACCATCGGCTATCCCAATGAGATACGAAGGCTCAGCAATATGACCATGGTTGAGCGATTGAAAATTCCCATTGAGCGACTCCATACCCTGCCGGTACGGGATTATTCCAAGCGGGTGCTTCTGGACTCCCAACCCCCCCATCACACCTGTTTTGAAAAATTAGACTTTGATATGGTCATAGATCATCATCCGGTCACCGAGGGATGGGATGCGGAATTTATTGATATCCGTTCAGATTACGGCGCCGTTTCTTCCATGATGGTCGAGTATTTACGGGCGGCCGGAATCAAACCATCCGTGGCTCTGGCGACCGCCCTTTTTTATGGCATCAAGGTGGATACCCAGAATTTTGAAAAGAAAAATCTACAGCTCGCCGATGGTATTTCCTTTCGCTATCTCTTCGATATTGCCAACCGTAATCTGGTCCGTAAATTTGAGTTGACCGAATTGCGACGTTCGGAACTCAGGTATTTCAAGGTTGCCTTAAACGAGGTCAAGGCGAGCAAAGGTCGTGCCTATGTCCACCTCGGTCGAGTCGGTACTCCGGATATCCTGGTGATCATAGCTGATTTTTTCAACCATGTGGATAAATTTGAATGGGCGATCGTTTCCGGTATTTATGGAGAAAAACTTGTGGTCATCTTTCGCTGTGACGGGTACCGAAAAAATGCCGGAAAACTGGCCCAGAAAACCTTTGGCGAGTTCGGTCCTGCCGGTGGCCACAAAGAGGCCGCCAGGGCTGAATCTCCGCTGAAGAATCTTCCCCTGCGTGAAAATCAAGAGGTGACCACGTCCACCCTGATGCGTCTTGCTACCCGTCATATGCGTTAATTTATCCCGCTTTTATCGGGGAAAAATACGTTCGGGTGAGTTTAGACTTGCATGGTCAAGGGGTTATGCAATACAGTTGCTCATCTCTTAATGCCTTTTTTGTACCGGGTAGAGCGAATTTCTCCCTTGGTAAGAGCAGCAGCCCCGGGGATTCATTCATTGCTGTTTTGCTGATGGATCAGTCGATAATTTGACCAGGCAGGCACTTTATGCATAGACCTACGACTCTGGCAATGAT
>CAZURY010000139.1:0-1796 GCA_964623145.1 uncultured Desulfobulbus sp.
CTGGATACGATAAACTCAATGATTCCTTTTTTCATCATGGCAGTAACCGTGGTGTACTGCATTCATGTTCTCTCGGCTTTGACCGATGGATACAAAGGACCATCAGATGCGAAACAAACCGCTGCTCAGGTAATGCGCCATCTCTTTAAGCCCATGCTCTTCAGCACGCTCATGTCAGCGGCCGGTTTTGCCTCACTGGCCTTTACCCGACTCCATATGTTACGGTCTTTTGGTATTTTCGTTGCCATCGGTATCGTGCTGTCCTGGTTGCTGAGCATGCTCCTCATTCCGGCCTGTTTCGTGCTGCTCCAGCAGCATAGCCGGACTGGATTTTTTGTCAGGGCCTCAACAAAACATACAAGGCAACTGGATCAACAACCTGGTTCGGCAGGGATCAGGTCTATCTTCCACCACCTTCAGAACTGGATAATCAAAACCGCCGGGGAGAAGCCATGGCTGATTATCGGAATCAACCTGCTGATCATGGTTCCGGGCGCTGTCGGCATCCTGAAGATCCGGGGCAACGAGAATCCGATGCAGTGGTTTCCGAGGTCCAATGAACTCCGCATCGCCGGTAAAATTTTCAATCAACAGTTTAGCGGCGCCTATGATGTCAACCTGATCCTTTCAGGTACAGGGGAAAAACAGAGTATCAACGACGCAGCTGCGTGGCTCAGCAATACGCTGACAAAAAGCCTGAAAAAATCACCGGTTATTCTGGAAAAAGCGCTGGCTGAAATTTCCCAGGCAGTGGCGGAAAACCGTACCGGTAAAGAAATGGCTCAACGCCTCAGCCTTTCCTGGCAAACGGAGATTGACCACCTGGCCCCGGAAGATGATACGGGTTATGAATCCTGGTCACGCGCCCTTGATACTCTTGACCGGCTGCGCAATCAAAATCAAATCTTCAAGCGACCGGATCTACTTAACTATTTACTCTCCTTACAAAAAATCCTCAAAAATAATCCCCTGGTCGGCAAAAGTAATTCTATTGCCGATATCGTGCAAACAGTCCACCGCCAACTCTTTGAGGGTGATCCCGATCACTTTTCCATTCCGGCAACAACAAATGGCGTCGCCCAGGCCCTGGTTACCTATCAAACGGAAACCCATCATCCCGACGCCCTCATGCACCTGGTCAGCCCCGATTACACCCGGGCAAGCCTGGGGTTGCAACTGAGAAGTGGTGATAACAAGGACATGGAACAAATCATTGATACCGTCAACCGCTTCCTTACTGAAAATCCACCACCGACCCGGTTGAAAGCCGGGTGGACAGGACCTGCCTACATCAACATGGTGGCACAAAAAAAGATGTCCATGGAGATACAAAGAGCCACATTCACAGGTTTGCTGGTTGTCTTTGTTACCGCTACGATCCTGTTACGCTCACTGCTTTGGAGCACACCAACCATTATCGTGCCCGCCATCGTCACCATCACCGTTTTTGGTATACTCGGCCTGGGCGGAAAAGCCACAGCCATGCCGACAGCAATTCTTTCCTTCCTGCCCCTGGGAATCAGCGTGGATTTTGCATTCCGCCTGCTGCACCATTTCCAGGCAGTTACTCTCCGAAAGGACAAAGAACCGGAAAATGCACAGATAATGACGGATCATCCGACCTTCAACATTATCAGCAGCGCCATAGTCCTGTCGCTTGGAGCTATTCCCCTGTTTTTTTCTCCTCTTATTCCTTACCGAAACACCGGCGTATTTCTTGCCGCCGTTACACTCTTTTCAGGCTCGGCAGCCCTCTGGGTGATACCTGCCCTGCCAGCGGTCCTGCAAAAATGGTT
>CAZURY010000139.1:1896-5716 GCA_964623145.1 uncultured Desulfobulbus sp.
CAAGGAGCAAGTACCATGGTCATTAACGACTGGATCCACACCATTGCCGGATTTTTTATTGTTCTCAGCTTGGCCTTAGGCGTAGATTGCGGACATAACCCACTGTTTATTCACAAGTATTTCCTTTTTTTCACCCTGTTTGTCGGCCTGAATCTCTTCCAGTTCGGTTTCACCAAATTCTGCCCGCTGGGCTTTATTCTAAAAAAACTGGGCGTTCCGGAAAACCGTTCGTGAGGTCTGCCCGGCAAAACAAGAAGAGTACCTGCAGGTTATGGAGGAAAAAAATAAAACCGCCTGCCAGCAAACCAAAAGACAATATAAAATCAGCCAGGTTGCGCTCCTGGATGTACTCACCATCCAGGAAAAATGGATTGGCGCCGAAATCGCAAAGCTTGATGTTGCCGGCAAACGGCTTATCAACAGGGTAAATCCGCACCTCCCCTGGACGGCAGCTTTGAAAAACCATCTGCGACGATAGAACAAACGGCCGGTCGTTAACCCTTTTTTCCCATGCCATCGCAACCCGGAGACTCTATCGTTTCCGGGTTTTTCTTTGACAGATTCGGGCAAACCCGGTAAGCAGGAAATAACATTCAGGAAAGAAAACGAAACATACGTAATTTTAAATTGTTATGGCCCTTCCCGCAGCCCGGCATCAGGAGATTTCCTCCAACAAATTCTATCCCCCGCAAGTGGGAGCAGACACAACGCTGTTTCGTACATCTCTCGTCATGGAATTACTCGGAGAGTCCGCCTGCAACCGCAAGGCAATTGTCATTGAAGCCCAGGCCGGCCAGGGAAAATCAACTCTTGCCCTGCAGTTTCTGCAACATTTTAATCTTCGATTTTCCTGGTACCAGATAGGTAGCGAAGACAGCGATCCGGCCCTGCTGCTCTCTACTCTATTGGAAAATCTCAAACAAAAGCTTCCAGGGTTCACCTCGCCCAGCTTGTCCCGCATCATGCACCAGGAGGAAATAGACTCCCTGGATATCATCCACTGTGCCAACATCCTGTTAAGCGATCTTGACAGACACCTGGCCGATGATTTCTGGATCGTTTTTGATGACCTCCATCTCGGCGAGCAGGCCTCTTTGTTTAATTCATTGCTCAGCCACATTATAGACACCTCCCCGCCCCATATCCATTTTATTCTTATCAGTCGAAGACCGCTGCTCCTGGGCGCTAAAACTCTTCGCTACGGAGCAAACATCATAACTCTGGTCAACCATAACCTCAGTTTTTCCCTCAAGGAAGTGGAGGAACTCTTTGCCAATATTCTGGCCAGGCCGATCTCCCGACTTGATGCCGAACGCATACGGAAACAGACCAGCGGCTGGATCATGGGTATACTGCTGGCAGCACATGCGGCGGCCCATCAAAATTCGGCAACATTTTCCGCAAAAATAGGCACCAGGATGCCTGCTGATCTTTCCGCCGAACAAATTGTCCAGTACTTCCGAGATGAAATCCTTACCCATGTTCCACGGAAACTGCATTATCCGCTGATGCTGCTCTCACTCCTGGATACCGTTCCAGTGGATCTGGCGGCAACAATCACCGGCAAAGACGATATCGCTGCGATCCTGACGGATCTTATGCTTGATAATTTTTTTATTTATCCCCTGGACGAAGAGCAGATGGTCTTTCGCTTTCATCATCTCTTCCAGGAATTTCTGCAGGAAAAGGCAAAAAACGAGCTGAAAAAGAAAGAAATCCACAATGTTTTCAGAACAGCCGCCACCTATTATCTGGACAGGAAATCCATTGTCCAGGCCCTTCTTTATTACAGGAAAGAAGATAATTACCCTGTCATGGAGGATATACTGCGCCGGGAGGGCTTAAACCTGATGGCAAAGAACAGGACTGTTACCCTGTTGACCCTGCTTCGGACCATCCCCGAGAAGGACCTTCTCAACTATCCCTGGCTCACCTTTTTTACCGCCATCGTTCACTCGGATTCAACACCGACAAAAGCCTTCCCCCTGCTTGAAAGCGCCCGCTGTCACTTTATAAATTGCGGTGATGAAACCGGGGAAATCCTTGCACTGGTTCATCTCATTTTCTTTCATTTCGTGGTTTCCGGCCTCTATAATACCGGCGCCAAGCTGCTGGCCAGGACGGAAGAGCTTTTCCTGAGCAACCAAAACGACCTGCCCCTGCAGGCCCGGGTCCTCATTGCCCGAAACCTGGGAGCAGGGTACGCCTTTTTTCTCTTTTCGCTTAAAAAAGCCCGCAAATATGCACAGCTGGCAAGGGATCTGGCACACCGGCAGGACATCCATAACGGTATTGCCGCCAGTCGCTTTGTCTGCGGCTACATAGAAACTCTCAGTGACAACAGGCGAAAATGCCTGCAGGAAATCGAACTGTCGGCACCGCTGCTCAGGGATCCTCTGGTCGGCATCTCCAACAAGCTGACATTGAGTGTCCTCCAACTCAACACACTCTCTAAAGATGGCGACCTGGTAAATTTCAACCATCAGCACAACCTGCTGCGCGCTTATATTGACTCACTGCTGGTCGAACAGACCCTGGCCGCGCCATTTGGATATGTATGGGGCAGCATCGGTCTGATTCAAGAGGGAAAAATCGACCAGGCAGAACACTGTCTGCAACGGGGGATGAAAGCATCGACAACCGCCCGAACCCCACATATGCTCAGCCAGTTTTATCAATGGCTCAGCTATATCCAGGCTGTTAAAGGACATCGAACGGCTGCAAAACAATCTGCCGACGAGGCCATCACCCTGCGCAAAGATGCCGGAGGCCCCTTTTACATCACCCTCAGCGCCATCATCTGTGGAGCGGCCTTCACCCGAATTGGTGACTCTACACGCGCTGAAAAGTTTCTCTCCCGGGGGATCAAAAATGCCCAACAACTACCTTCGGCCTACCTGCTGACAACAGCCCGTTGGCAAAGGGCCTGGCTTTATCGGCAAACTGGTCGGCGCAAGGCAATGCTCAGGGATCTGCGCGCCGGGCTTGAGCTGATGGAAAAGCATAATTTTACAACCTTCTGGAGTTGGGAACCTGTTTTTATACAGGAACTGCTTGGCGAAGCGGTGCGCAATGAAATCCATTCACAATTTGCCGACCTCCTGGCTCGAAGGCGACTGGGGGTATTTTATACAAATGATGGAACCAGCCTGCCCTTGCTGAAAATCTCGGTTCTCGGCACTTTTTCCATAAAAGTGGCGGACAGGGTCGTGCTTGGAATCGAGGATATGACCCCGGCTCAGCGCAATCTGATGGCTCTGTTGCTGGCTGAAAAAAACCAGCAAACAGGACAGGAAAAAATACAACTTGCCCTCTGGCCGGACAGCCCGCCGCAAAAAACCCGGGCCAAGCTGGATACCCTTATCACACGGCTGCGCAAAGTCCTGGACAAGGCGCTCCCCTGCCCGGCTTCACATTACCTGAAAATGAGCAAGTCCATTCTCATCCTGGACAACTGCCGCATCGATGCTGTGGAATTTTCTTCCCTGGCCGGAGAGGGATTGCATCAATTGGCTGCGGAAAATTTCTGGCAGGCAGGAAATGCCTTTTACAGAGCGCTGCAACTCTGGGGAACAGCCTCATCACCACGAGGCGACCTTTTCCTGGGAGAAACCGCGGCCTATTATGATCATCTATTAGACTTGCTGGCAAAAATCGGCCATAAATACGGCGTTATCCTTGCGGAAACGGATTGCACGGAAGAGGCGATTGAAACTGTCCTGAAAGTATTACGAATATGCCCGATGGAGGACCGTCTTATCACTCTGCTCTACACGCTTTACCTCCGCTCGGGAGATATGCTCAAAGCTAAAGCGCTGCT
>CAZURY010000140.1:0-5661 GCA_964623145.1 uncultured Desulfobulbus sp.
CGATGGGTGAAACGCTGCTGCCGACTCATAAACCGATAATAGATGGTCTCCTGGGAGAGGTCATAGAGCAGATCCCGCATGTGGGGTTCATCTGTGGGCCGGATGGAGCGAAAATTGACCTGTGTTCCGTTTTCCAGGAGATAACTGGTGCGCATGAATTCTTCACCAGGAACGATAAAACGGTCCCCCAGCCCGGATAAATTTGGTCGCAGGTATTTATAATCGACAGCCTCCTGGAAAAGCTGCTCACGAAAATCCGGATGGGCAATGGAGATCAGGGCCATGACCCGCTCCTGGATTGATTTGCCATGCAGATAGGCGACCCCATATTCGGTGACGATGTAATGGACGGTGCCTCGGGTAATGACGACTCCGGAACCAGACTGCAGGGTGCTTACAATTCTGGAGCGGCTGCCGTCCTCATTGGTGGATGGCATGGCAATAATCGCCCGACCATTTTCAGAAAAGGAAGCGCCCCTGTTAAAATCAACCTGACCGCCGATTCCCGAATAAAAACGACCACCGACCGAATCCGAACAGACCTGGCCGGTCAAATCGATTTCCAGGGCCATATTAATGGAAATCATGCGTTTCTGCTTGCCTATCACGCTTGAATTATTCACATAATCTGTAGGACGAAAACAAAACAATGGATTATCGTCAATATAGTCGTAGAGTTTTTTACTGCCCATGCAGAAACTGGCGGTCACCCGTCCCCGGTCAATGGTTTTGCGTGTGCCGTCTACAGCCCCTGATTCAATGAGTTCAATGATGGAATCAGAGATCATTTCCGTGTGGATACCAAGATGCTTTTTCCCATGCAAAAATTTCATCACCGCCTGGGGAACACGACCTACTCCCGGAATACGGCCCAGGCCAAACTCAAGGGTTGCCCCATTGGGAATAAGGGTGGCGACTTCCCGGGCGATTTTTTCACTGACAGGATGCAGGGAATGGGATTCACGCTCAATAACAGGCTCATCCACCGGCACCAGGATATCGAGATCATAAATATCCATCAGGGAATCGCCGTGGGTCCAGGGCATGTTCGGGTTCACTTCAGCAATGACCAGGGATGCATTTTCAGCTGCGCTGCGAACAATATCAACAGAGATTCCAAGGCTGACCTTGCCACGCTCATCAGGAGGCGTTATCTGTATCAGGGCCACATCCAGCGGCAGTACTCCGGAGTTGAGTAATCCGGGGACATCAGACATCAGGATAGGGGTGTAATCGCCCATCCCTTCCTGGATCATGTCCCTGACGTTTGATCCTATATAAAACGAATTTATGGTGAAACATTCGGCATATTTTTTTTCGGCATAGGGCGCCTTACCCTTGGTAATCAGCTGCACCAGTTCCACATTGGCCAGTGACCCGGCTCTCTTGGTCATGGCGCCAACCAGTTGCACAGGTTCCCCGCAGCCGGTGCCGATAAATACCCGTTGCCCCGGTTGCACATGGGAGAGCGCCCGGGTGGGAGTGCTGATCATATCCTTGTATTTCTGTTGCCAATCCTGGTCATATTTCATTGTTTCATCATCCTGTTGAGTTGACTTCCCAAGGCTCGGAAAAATTACCCCTATTCTGATTTGAGTCTCGGAGCAAAGGTCATCCTGGCATCGGCGACCACCGGATCCGTGCCTATCTCTCTGACAATAAGCGGATTTATATCCAGTTCAACAATTTGCGGAAAATCCGTGGTCAACTGACTGATTCGCTGCAGGGCGCCGGCAATGGCATGGATATCAACCTCTTTACTGCCACGCTTTCCTTTCAGCATTTCATAGGAACGGGTGGATTTAAGCATCTGAATGGCCTCATCCTCCGTGATCGGCGCCAGATAGAAAGTCACATCCTTCATGACCTCAACAAAAATTCCGCCAAGGCCGAACATCAACATGGGACCAAACTGGGGGTCTCTGGTCATGCCGAGGATGATTTCGAGACCGCTTTCCGCCATCTTTTCAACATAAATTCCCTCGATAATCGCATCGGGCGCATGCTGTCTGATCCGCAGATTCATCAGTTCAAAGGCATCTTCGACCTCCTGGCTTGAACCCAGATTGAGCCGAACCCCACCCAGGTCGGTTTTATGGATAATATTTGGCGAAACAATCTTCATTGCCACGGGAAAACCAATAAACCGTGCGACCTCCGCAGCTTCCTCCGGATCAATGGCCAGGTGACCGGGCAGGATATGGAAACCATATGCCTTGAGGATGTCCTTGGCTTTAACTTCGCCAAGTTGCAGGCGACCGGTACGCTGCCTGCGGGTGATAATACGTTCCACCCGCCGCCGGTTGACCGGAAACCTGGTAACCATCCGGGGTGGCCGGCGTTTCCAGACGCCGTACTGGTACATGGCCTTCAGAGCGGCCACGGCCCGTTCCGGCGATTCATAATCGGGCAGACCGGCAGCGGCAAGTTCCCGGCGGCCGGGCAGAACATCCGTACCGCCCATAAACGAGGCCAGAACAGGTTTGGAATGATCCAGATTCGCGGCTATGGCTCTGGCGGTTTCCGCAGGCTTGGTCATGGCCTGGGGCGTTAATAATATCAAGATACCATCCACGGCCGTATCCTGTTGAGCGGCCTTTAACGCCTCAACATACCGTTCGGGATCAGCATCACCCAGCACATCAATGGGGTTGCCCACCGAAGCAGCCGCCGGCAGCTTTGAACGCAGGGCAGTTGTGATATTTGTGTCCAGTTCCGCCACCTTCATACCCGATTTTTCCACCGCATCCGCAGCCATGGTACCCGGACCGCCGGCATTGGTTATAATGAGTATACGGTCCCCTTTGGGCGGTGGCTGCATGGACAAAGCGGTCGCATAGTCAAACAGGGCCTCAAAGGTATCGGCCCGACAGACGCCTGAACGCTTGAATGCAGCGCCATAGGCTGTTTCCGCCCCTGCCAGTACCCCTGTGTGGCTGGCAGCCGCCTTTTGACCGGCAGTGGTGGTTCCTGATTTAAGGATGACCACAGGTTTAACATTACTGGCCTCTTCCGCAGCCTTGATAAATTTATCTCCTGAGCTGATGTCTTCAAGATACCCGACAATGACCCTGGTTGAATCATCACTTGCAAGCGATTGCAACAGATCAACCTCGGAAATATCAGCCTTATTGCCGATGGAAATAAGCTTGGACAGTCCGAGATGCCTGCCCTTGGCCATATCCAGCATGGCAGTGCAAAGGGCTCCGGATTGGGAAAAAACTGCAATACCCCCGGACTCCGGCATTCCGCCGCCTGCAAAAGAGGCGTTGAGATTATTTTCCGTGTTGATCAGCCCCAGGCAGTTTGGCCCAAGGAGACGAGCGCCGCCGCTGCGACAGATGTCGGCCAGCTCAAGCTCTTTTTGCCGGCCTTCTTCTCCGGTTTCCTTAAAACCGGCGCTGATAACGATTATCGAGCCTGCCTTTTTGGCAACAGCGTCCCGGGCTGCATCAAGAACAAATTTGCCGGGTACCACAATAATCACCTGGTCAACGGTTCCCTCGTAATCACGCAGGGATGCATATACCGTAAGGCCCTGTAATTCGCCGCCGGACGGGTTTACCGGAATTATTCTCCCTTTGAATCCACAGGTTACCAGATTCTTGAGAATGTCATAACCGACCTTGCCTGGTGTTTTTGAGGCCCCGATAACGGCTACTGACC
Organism: uncultured Desulfobulbus sp.; assembly: GCA_964623145.1. Classification (GTDB taxonomy): domain Bacteria; phylum Desulfobacterota; class Desulfobulbia; order Desulfobulbales; family Desulfobulbaceae; genus DRLX01. Next base: position 3,667 of record CAZURY010000140.1, read on the forward strand.
CTGGCAAAAATAATTTTTCCAGCATTTTCTTTCCTCGTTTATGGCTGTATGGAAGGGACGTGAATTGTGAATCCCGCATCTTCAACAATTCGATGCACAGCTCGAATATTCATTGTGTTCACCCGCAGATAGACAATGTCAGGTTCCCGGCCCTGCCCCGGGACCCTGACCAGCCTGGTGAAAAACACGTTCTTGCGCTCCAGGGCATTAACCAGACTACCCAGAGCTGCCTGATCATCGGCATCTTCAATGGCCACCAGCACGGATCCTTTTTCACCAAGGCCAAAGAGGCGATGATAGGCGGTCATCATGTCGTTTAACGAAAAGATACCAATCACCCTGCCCTGATCATCAATAACCGGCAGGGCGCCAATATTATGGGTCTGAAAAAGCAAAAGCGCATCATCCAGGGTTGATGTCGGCTGCAGAGCAACAAAGTCCGTGGACATAATTTCGCTGATGCTGGTGGCCTTGACTTTTTCCAGCACCTGTTCCCTTTCTTCAAGACTAAGCACCGTAGAAGGACAGGCCGAACGAAGATCACGATCGGTCAGCATGGCCAGTAATCGGCCATCTCCATCAACTACCGGCAGGTGACGAAATCTCTTTTTTCTGAGCATTGCCGCTGCCTCGATTACCGGCATATCTGCGCCGATGGTGACAGGATCCGGGGTCATGGAATATTGAATAAACATGTGATCGGTTCAGGGTTGAAGGTTCAAAGTTCAAGGTTCAGGGGTCAGGGTTTTGTAAGGAGCAGACCGGAGAGGTAATTTTCCACACAGTCGGCAAGTACCGGCAGATGATAGCCGCCTTCCAGAATAGAAACCAGGCGGCCGCAACAGAACTCTTTGCTCCAGACGGCTAGGCGAGCGCCTATTTTGCCATACAGTTCACTGGAATAGGCAAGACCGGACATATCATCAAGCAGGTGTGCGTCAAAACCGGCGGCAATGACAAAGGCTTCCGGCCGGAACTGTTCGAGTAAAGACCGTACCGGGCCGTCAAGAGCGGCAAGAACCCCGGCATCGTTACTTCCCGGCGCCAGAGGAATATTCAAAATTTTCCCTTTGCCCGGCCCTAAACCATGTTCTTCGGCCCAGCCGGTGCCGGGATAACTGAAACTTGGATGTTCATGAATAGATATATAGAGGACCTCACCATCTTCTTCAAAGGCGGTCTGAATGCCATTGCCATGGTGGGCATCAAAATCCAGTACACAGAGACGACGGCGCCCATAACGCTGTTGCCAGTAACGGGCGGCAAGAACACAGTTGTTAAGAAAACAGAAACCAAAAGGCCTGGTCGGTTCTGCATGGTGGCCGGGCGGCCGGGTGGAGCAAAAAATAATCCTTTCTCCCTGCAGGCCGTCCTGTTCAATCAGATCTATGCCGCACAGGCCGGCGCCGGCGGAAAGCGTGGCTATCTCAAACGATTCAAAACCAATCTGGTTGTCTGGATGATCAATATAGGTGCGGCCGGAAAGAACAGCCTCTTCAAAGCGAAAGAGCCAGGATTCCGGATGAAAGGCCATGAGTTCGCTGCGGGTTGCCGGCCTGGGGGAGGCAAAATCAACCATTCCGGCAAGATGCCCACTGGTCAGCCTGCCGTTTATGATCTGCAACCTTTCTGGAATCTCGGGGTGCTCACCGCCGCCGGTATCATGGAGATTGTATTTAGGATCGGTAATAACCGTAATCCGCTTGTTGATCGTCATGTCCTGTTCCGGCAGAGAGTTCCCTGAAAGAGATAAACCAGCATGGCTGGACCAGGATTTTACCTAAATTGAGCGATTTTCATTTCGCCCCAGGCTGTAGGTTTTGTGCTGTTCCATTGTAGTTAAACCTACATGGGACAGCGCAAGGCCTACAGATTGGGGATGAAATGAAAATCCCGGAGGGTTTCACCCAATCTGCAACATTTTACAAAGAAATCACTTGTAATCATTTATCTTTTTTTATTTGCAGATGGGGTGAAACGCTCAATTCAGGTTTT